>CALGBT010000694.1 GCA_937884235.1 uncultured Pseudomonadota bacterium | reverse complement strand
AGCCAGCAACGTTACCTCTCTGCTTTTGATTGACATTGGCCGCATTGCCAACTACATTACCGGCCGCTGGAGGAACGATAATGATTGAGCAAGAACTTCTCTTTGATAAGCGCATCATCGAACGCAACATGAAGCGCGGCCGCCTCACCAAGGCCCAGTACGCCGAGCACCTTGCCTCTCTCAAGGACGAGGCGGACAAGGCTGACGAGATCACCGTTGAGGTCCAGGAAGGCGAGTTCCGAGTGGAATTCCCGGACCCCATCGAGGATGAGGAATAGGATCATGTCGCCTGCTGATGCGGCTGAGTTTTCGACCTTCGTTATTACCCTCTCCACCAGCGCCATGCTCTACCTGGGCGAAATCCCGGATCCAGATGGCCGCAAAGTGGAGGTGAATCTTCCCATGGCCAAACATTCCATCGATTTGCTGGTCATGCTGCGGGAGAAGACGAAGGGCAATCTGACTGCCGAGGAGCAGAAACTGCTGGACAATTTGCTCTATGATCTGCGCATCAAGTACGTCACGAAATCCCGCTAGTCGAAAGTCCCACTACAGCAAAGTCCCATCGTCTCTGCTTCGGCCAGGGCCCCGAGATGCGCCTTTCAGCCCCAGGTGCTGATAGGCTCGCGGCGTGGCCACCCGCCCGCGGGGCGTGCGTTCAATGAAACCCTGTTGGAGAAGATAGGGCTCACAGACATCTTCCAGAGTATCTCTATCCTCACTCAAAGCCGCCGAGAGGGTTTCAATACCAACCGGCCCCCCGGCGAACTTCTCGATGAGAGTAAGCAGGTAGAGTCGGTCCGCAGGGTCGAGCCCCCGGCGGTCCACTTCCATCATGTCCAGGGCATAGCGGGCGATCTCGTTGGAGATGGTGCCATCACCCTCCACCTGGGCGAAATCACGGACGCGGCGCAACAGCCGGTTCGCCACCCGGGGCGTACCACGGGAGCGACGAGCGATTTCGCTGGAGCCATCGGACTTGATGGGTACGTGGAGGAGCCTGGCCGACCGCACGACGATCTCCTGCAACTCCTCAATGGAGTAGAACTCAAGCCGGCTGACCACGCCAAAGCGATTACGCAGCGGCGAAGTGATGAGGCCGGTTCTGGTCGTTGCACCAACCAGGGTGAAGGGCTTGAGGGGCAGAGAGATGGACCGGGCGTGGGGGCCATCGCCGACCAGAATATCGAAGCGGAAGTCTTCCATGGCCGGATAGAGGCTCTCCTCGATGGAGGCGTGCAAGCGATGGATTTCGTCGATGAAGAGGATGTCTCCGCTCTCAAGTGAGGTGAGCATGCCGGCGAGGTCGCCCTTCTTCTCGATGACCGGTCCGGAAGTCGTTTGGATCTCCACTTCCATCTCGGCCGCCAGAATGTAAGCCAGGGTCGTCTTGCCCAGCCCCGGCGGGCCGTAGAACAGGATATGATCAAGGGGCTCATGGCGCTGCTTGGCGGCGGTGACAAAGACGTGGAGGTTAGCCTTGAGCTTCTCCTGCCCCAGGTAGGCTGAAAAGGAGCGAGGGCGCAGGGCGCGGTCCTGGCCGTCTTCTTCGCTCCCCAACGAAACACTTCCGAGAGATTCTCTTTCCTGCATCACCGCAACCTCTTGAGTGCCTCAGTAATGAGCTCCTCCACGGAGGCATCCTTGCGCTCCCCGAGGGCGCTGATGGCCGCCGAGACCTGGGGCCGCTTGAAGCCCAACTGCAGTAACGCTTCCTGCACTTCCAAGAGACCGCCGGTTACCCGAATGGCGGGGCCACCGGTGGCGGCAACACCTGCCTTGTAAAGCTTCGACACCCGGTCCTTCATTTCGAGCAACACCCGTTCCGCGGTCCGCTTGCCAATGCCCTTGATGCGCGTGAGGGGAAGTGGATTGCCCGTCAAGACAGCCTCCACGAATCCCTCCTCCCCAAGCTGCGAGATAATCAGCAGGGCACTGCGCGAGCCTACCCCGGAGACGCGCATCAACTCCTCAAAAAGAGTCCGCTCCTGCAGGGTGGCAAAGCCGAAGAGGCGCAATTCGTCTTCTCGAACCAGAGTGTAGACAAAAACTTCGATGGGGTCACCAGGTACCGCGCTGCCCATGGCATCAAGGGTGGGAGAAACCTCGTACCCGACACCGCCAACATCGATAATGAGACTTTCTTCGCCGAGGAAGAGAAGCTCTCCCTTGAGGTAGCCGATCATCTGGTTCTCCCTATGCCCGGGTTCTGCAAACGGAAGCTGTGGCAAACGGCCACCGCCAGCGCGTCAGCGGCATCTTCCGCCGGCAACTCGGTGAGTCCTAGCACTGACCGGACCATCTCCTGCATCTGGTACTTCTGCGCTCGTCCGGTGCCCACCAGTGACTTCTTCACCTCCGCCGGTGCGTATTCCGCAACTTCCAGGCCGAGTTGCGCCACAGCCAGGAGCGCGGCGCCCCGGGCATGGCCAAGAGTGAGGACGCTCCGCACGTTCTTCATGCCCCCCCCCTGGAAGATTCCCTCCACCGCCACGACCTCGACCTTGTGATCCTGGCAGACCGCAGCCAAACCGTCGTGGATGGTCACCAGACGCTGTGCCAGGGGTGTCGTGGACTGCATCTTGATGATGCCCCAATCCAAGGTCGTGAGCCGACGGCCACGGGCATCAATGACGCCCCAGCCGGTGCGGACAGAGCCCGGGTCTATGCCGAGGACTATCACGCCATCGAGTCGATGAGATCGTCATCCATCTCGAAATTGGCCCAGACTGCCTGAGCGTCATCAAGGTCTTCCAGGTTCTCAAGCAATCGCACCAACGTCTGCGCCGACTTGCCCTCGATCTTCACCGTATTGGAGGGCCACTTGATGCGACCGGACTCCGCGACCTTGAAGCCGGCCCCCGTACATGCTGCACTCACTTCCTCCACGACTTCCGTCGCGCAGTACAACTCAAAGACCTCCCCGGAATCGGCAAGGTCATCGGCGCCAGCTTCCATGGCGGCGAGCATCAATTCTTCCTCGTCAACGCCTTCCGCATCAACGATGACCCGGCCACGATCGGCGAAAATCCAAGCAACTGCGCCCGGTTCCGCCATCTTGCCACCGCCTCTCGTGAAGGCATGCCGGACTTCAGAAATGGTCCGGTTGCGGTTGTCAGTGACGCAGTCCAGAAGAATGGCTACGCCGTCGGGGCCATACCCCTCGTAAGTGACATCTTCGTAGCTCACCCCTTCCAACTCACCGGTGCCCTTCTTGACGGCCCGTAGGATGTTGTCAAGGGGCATGTTGTTCGCTTTGGCCGTTGTCACGGCCTGACGGAGCCGGGGGTTGGCATCCTCGCTCCCACCACCCATGCGAGCCGCCACGGTAATCTCCTTGATCAGCCGCGTGAAGATTCGCCCGCGCTTGGCATCTTCCTTCCCTTTCTTGTGTTTAATCGTGCTCCACTTGTTGTGACCCGACATGAAACACCTCCCATATCCAAGTTCGACATTTAACATGTTTCGCACCGTCTCTGCAACCGGAAAGACCGGCCAGAAACCGTTTGACAAGAAAGGCCGTGGATTGTAGATTTAACCACTGAAAAAAGCAGCTTGAGACAACCCAGTCAGGTGATCGAATGATGAAGTTCAGAGTAGCTCTATGCCTGCTCGTTGCGGTGTTGGTTGGAGCCGCTTGCGGCCCCATCCGGGCAGTAACAGCTACGGCCGATGCCAATGACGACCTGTTCAAGGCACAGTTGGCCGGAGCTCACGAGGTGAAGGTAGGGGAAAAATACATCACACCTGCCCAATATGAATACCAGTTGGCCTACCTCTACCTGGAGAAGTCCAAAGAATTGCAGGGCTTCGCCAAGTACGACGCCGCCTATTTCTATGCCACCAAGGCCGCAGAACTGGGCAAGGGCGCAGTTCGAGACAAGGCTGAGGAAGAACGCCGGCTGATCCGTCGGCAGCAAATCCGTTCAGGGCAACTCCTGCAGCAACCTTCAGGCAACTAGCGAGGATGGAGAGGGCAATGAACAAGGGGCTCAAGATGACGAAACGCATCCTCCTCGCAACCATGGTTACCGTTGTGATGGCCGGTTGTGTCACCGGTAGCGAGGTCACATCAACTACTGATGAACTCTTCCAGAAGCTCAAGACCATGGAGGAGCCCGGCTTCATCTGCGCTCCTAAAGAGACCGCCAACGCCATGGCCCACGCCTACTTTGCCCGGACCGAGTCGTCCTTTGGCGACACCATGAAGGCCAAGGCACACCTTGTTCAGGCCCAGAAGTGGTACGCCGTGGCCTACAAGGCAACACACAATCTCGACCACACCGTGCGTGAGGGTTGCGAAGGAGACCGGGATGACGATTCCATTCTCAACTCCCGTGACCGCTGCCCCGAGGTGCCCGAAGACTACGACGGGGACCAGGACACCGACGGCTGCCCTGAGTGGGACAAGGATGGGGACGGCATCCCCGATGACAAGGACCAGTGCCCCACCGACCCCGAAGACAAGGACGGCTTCGAAGATGCCGATGGTTGCCCGGACAAGGACAACGACCTTGACGGCATCCTCGACGAGAAGGACAAGTGCCCCAATCAGCCCGAGGACTTTGACCAGTTCCAGGATGACGATGGCTGCCCCGAGTCGGACAACGACGGTGACGGCATCCCCGATGCCAAGGACCAGTGCCCCAACGAGCCCGAAGACTTCGACGGCGACCAGGATGATGACGGCTGCCCCGACCTCTACAAATCGATTATCGTCAAAGAGGACAAGATCGAGCTGAAGCAGAAGGTCTTCTTCAAGACCAACAAGGCCACCATCATGGCCGTCTCCTTCAATATGCTCGAGGAAGTCGCCTCGGCCCTGAAGGAAAATCAGAAAATCAAGGTTCGCATCGAGGGGCACACGGACTCCGTGGGTCGCGACAAGTACAACCTCAAGCTCTCTGACCAACGGGCCAAGTCGGTTCGTGACTTCATGATCAAGCAGGGCATCACCCCCGATCGGCTGGTGGCCATTGGCTACGGCGAAGAGCGACCCATCGCCGACAACAGCACCGAGGAAGGGCGGGATATGAACCGCCGGGTGGAGTTCAACATTATCAAGGAAGGCGAGACTAACTAGTCCCTTCCATGCGCCCCACAATCCAGACCGCGGTACCGCCCATTTCAACCCAGACTTACGACGAGTTGCGTCTTCTCCACGGACAGTTCATGGAGGTCTTCACGCGCCTCGTACCGCCGCCGCACCCCGTGCGCCTGGCCACCCAGGCACGCCGCCTTTCCGAAGTCTACAATCATCTGGCCCCAGGAAATCCCTATGGACGCCCTGAACTGGCCGATGCCCGTCTGCACTTCTTCATGCCCACCGATATCGTCAAGCTGTGGGGACCGCTCCTGGAACTCGCGGCGACCCTGCCCATGCCCGGCCGCAAGCACCTGTCGATTCTCGATTTGGGCGGGGGCACAGGAACTGGCTGCGTCAGCGCGGCCATGGTACTGGCAGCGCTAGGGTTCACCGGGCGCGTGGACTTCACCGTGGTGGAACCCGATACCGCGGTCAACCGCCACCTCAAAAAGACCTTCGAGGTGCTACGTGAGTGCCGATTTGTGACCTTCGAAGCCAAGGTGGAGATGGTCTCCATCGAGGATTTCCTGGCCAGCAAAGGCAAGCGCAAACAGCACGACCTGGTGCTGCTCATCAACGTGCTCTCCGAAGCCTTTGACGATGCCGATTACGCCGCCGGGGCGGCCGCCTGGTTCAAGCAGATAGTGCGTGAGCAGACTACCCGGCAGGGCTTTCTGGTAGTGTTGGAGCCGGCGCTGCGTCGCTTCTCGCGGCTGCTATCGGAAGCGGGGGACTTGTGCCGTCAGGCGAAGCTGCCGTTGCTGGCGCCCTGTCGCCCGGGGGTCTGTCCACACCTCGCCAATGACAAGGGCTTCTGCTTCCATTCCATGCGCGCACCGCTGACACCGCTGATGCAATCGGTCTCGGCCCGCAGTGGCCTCGACCGCCATGAGGTGAACTTCGCTTACCTCACCTTCGGCACCGGTGAACAGGCGGTTGAACTACCAGAGACGGGCCCTCGCGAGATAGTGGGGCGCACCGTCTCATTCCCCCGCCGCATCAAGAAAGGCTTCAACTACCACGTCTGCACTGCCAACGGCCTGCTGGTGGCATTTGCGCCACGCCTCCTCGCCGACGGGGAAACCAAGGGTGGCAAACTGCCCCTGGGAACCCTCGTGACCATTGCGTCCTAGCACGCTTCCCCCTATACTTGACTTGCAGCAAACGAAGCCCCAGTAAGGAGGGACCTTCCCATGAAACGCGCCAGCCGAAGAGAACGTGGTTTCACGTTGATGGAGTTGATGGTGACTGTGGTCATCCTGGGGATTCTGACCATGGTGGCAACAGTGGGCTACAATAAATACAAGATCAAAGCCAAGACCACGGAAGCAGTCAGCTTCCTGGCCAATATCAAGATGAAGCAGGAAACCTACTTCCAGACCTATGGACAGTACGTAGACACGTCCAACAGTCCGACATCGCACTCCGAAAGTGACTTCTATCCTGCCTTCCCCGGGTCCAGGTCCTCAGAGGACATGGATTGGGGAATGAAGTGCCCGGGAGATCAGCTTCAGTACCCGGGCTGGTGTGCCCTCGGAGCCAGGCCGACGGGGAACAAGGCAAGCTTTCAGTATGTAACGGTCGGATGGGCGACGGGCGATGCCAAACCGCCCACCAGATACATCAAGGACTTCACCCGCCGCTGGTGGTATGCCGAGGCCCGGGGCAACCTGCGCTTTGAGATGGATGCCGAACAGATCTACTCGACCTTCATCCTCACTTCAGAGGTCACAACACCAATGATGTTCAACGAAAACAACTAGTTACAGACCGTCCAACATGGCAATGAAAGTGGCTAAACAGAAGGCAAACGACGGCATTACGCCCGCCATGCGGCAGTATCTCGAGGCCAAGGAACAGGTCCCCGACGCCCTCCTGCTCTTTCGCATGGGGGATTTCTACGAGGTCTTCTTTGAAGATGCCGAGGAAGCGGCCCCGCTCATGGAGATCGCCCTCACCTCCAGGTCCTCAAAGAACTCCGAAAACCGGATTCCCATGTGCGGGATCCCCTATCACGCACTCAACACCTACGTCAGCCGGCTTCTTAGCGCCGGCCGCAAGGTGGCCATCTGCGAACAGATGGAAGACCCCTCCCAGGCCAAGGGCATTGTCCGCCGGGAGATCGTTCGAGTCGTCTCGCCAGGGGTCAACCTCGACATCGACTCCCTTGACTCCGGCACCAACAACTACCTGGCGGCTCTGGTTAGTGGCATGGACGGCATCGGCTTCGCGGCCCTGGATGCCTCCACCGGCGATTTTCGGGCGTGCAAGGCTGATGATGCTACGCAACTGCGCATTGAGCTGGCACGCCTCGACCCTCGTGAAATAGTCTACCCCGAGAGGATGGCCGGCAAGGTCGAGAAGTTGCTGTCGACCCTGGTTCGGGCCTCTTGTCACCCCGCACCCGATGCCCATTTTGAAACCGCCACGGCCAAAGCCGAATTGCAGGGGCTCGCCGACCCCGTCGAGCTGCCGCTGGAGCTGGTCCAGGCCGCGGGCGGCCTGGTTTCCTATTTGAAGAGCCTGCAACGTGCCGACGACTTGCAGCTTGAACCCCTGGAGACTTACCGCGTCGACAACTACCTGGTCCTGGACGAAACCGCCGTGGCCGACCTGGAGTTGCTGAAGACCATTTCCGGAGGGGACAAGCGGGGGTCACTGCTGGGCCTCATGGATTGCACCGCCTCGGCCATGGGGGCCCGTCTGCTGCGCCGCTGGATTGCCTATCCGCTGGTCAGCCGGGACGATATTGCGCGGCGCCTTGACGCAGTGGCTGAGCTGCTGGCCAATACGATGCTGCGAGATGAACTGCGGGGAAGCCTCAAGAAACTCTACGACATCGAGCGGTTGGCGACCCGGGTTGTAACCGGCCAGGCCAATCCCAAGGAACTGTACTCCCTGGCCCTCTCCACCGCGCTGTTGGACAAGGTCAAGGGGTTGCTTGCGCAGTGCTCCAGCTACGCTCTCACTCGCATCGCCGGTGCCCTGCGCCCATCGCCGGAGCCGCTGGCCGAGGCTTTGGAGTTCATGGTGGACAATCCCCCCATCAATTCTCGGGAGGGAGGGATCTTCCGCGCCGAGTACGATGACGAACTGCGGGAACTCCTCGACCTCACCCGGGGGGGCAAGGAATGGCTCCTCAGGTACGAGGCGGAGCAGCGCCAGAAGACCGGCATCAACGCACTGAAGATCCGCTACAACAAGGTATTCGGATACTACATCGAGATCTCCCGGGCCAATTTGCATCTGGCACCAGAAACCTATATTCGCAAGCAGACCCTGGTCAACGCAGAGCGCTTCTTCACCCCGGAACTCAAGGAACATGAGGAGAAGGTGCTCCACTCCCAGGACCTGGCTCATGGCCGCGAGGAGGAGTTCTTCCTCAACCTGATGGGACGAGTGGCCGACCACCGCAGCGAGGTACTGGAGGCGGCGGCAGCAGTGGCGGAGCTTGATGTGCTGCTGAGCTTTGCGACCCTGGCCCATACCCACGATTACTGCCGCCCCACCCTCGACTACCATGAGGTGCTGGAACTCACCGAGAACCGCCATCCAGTGGTGGAGAAGATGCTGCCGGCGGGGAAGTTCGTGCCCAACGACATCTACCTGGACAACGATGAGCACCAACTCCTCATTATCACCGGGCCCAACATGGCCGGTAAGTCCACGGTGATGCGACAGGTGGCACTCACCGTGATCATGGCACAGATGGGCAGCTTCGTGCCGGCCCGCACTGCCCGCATCGGCATCGTCGACCGGGTCTTCACCCGGGTTGGGGCAACTGACAGCCTGGCACGCGGGCTATCGACCTTCATGGTCGAAATGACCGAGGCCGCAGAGATCATGAAGCGGGCCAGCAAGCGCAGCCTCCTCATCCTCGATGAGGTGGGCCGCGGGACGAGTACCTACGACGGCCTCTCCATTGCCTGGTCCATGTGTGAGTACATCCACGATTTTCTACGGGCCAAGACGCTCTTTGCCACGCACTACCACGAGCTGACACAGCTCTCGGAGTACAAGAAGCGGGTGCGCAACTTCTCCATTGCGGTGAAGGAGTTCAACGACGAGATCCTCTTCCTCCACCGCCTGGTCAAGGGGGCCACCAACCGCTCCTACGGAGTCCAGGTGGCCCGGCTCGCAGGGGTTCCCCGACCGGTCATCGACCGGGCCAAGGAGATTCTTGCGTCCCTCGAAGAGGGTACCGGGGACATCAACATCGAGCGGCCCCGGCCCGGCAAGCGCAAGAAGGCGGCGGGGGCACAGCAACCTTCGCTCTTCGCCCCTCGGGCTCCAGCTCCGGCCGTTGACGCACGACTGGTCAAGCTGGAGAAGAAGTTCAACGCCCTGTCCCTGGATACCATCGCTCCCATCGAAGCGCTGAACCTCCTCTATCAGTGGAAGAAGGAACTGGAGAGTGACGGGGAATAATCGCTCATGTGGAGCATTATCTAAAGCAAATCGCCAGCCGCTGACGACGATGGCGCCGGCGCGCACGTGAGCGGTTGACGCGCCTTCGCTTTTTCGGTACAACGTCACCACTGATTGTCTTACTACAGGAGTATCCATGAGACGCACGAATAGAATCGCTTTGCTCACCGTTGCTCTCACTACCGTGGGGGCAATGCTCTTCTCAGTGGCCGCCTCGGCCCAGGTGAAGATCGGGGTCATCGACTTGCAGGCTGCCGTGGCCAGCACCAAGGCCGGCAAGCGGGCCAAAGAGAAGCTCGAGAAACTCGCCAAGAAGAAGCAGGCAGAATTGGATGAGAAGGTCAAAGCCATCCAGGAGATGGAAGAGAACATGAAGAAGCAACTCCCCATCATGAGCGACAAGAGCAAGCAGGAAATGCTCGAGAAGTATCGCAAGGTGGGCATGGAGTTGCAGGAACTCTATATGGCCAATCAGCAGGAAGTGGCGAAGAAGAAAGGCGCATTGCTGGAGCCCATTCTGACCAAGATGGGGGCCATCATTCAAGACCTGGCACTCTCCGAAGGCTATTCGATGATTCTGGACCGCTCCGAGGGAACCGTCCTCTACTTCGACCCGGCCAGTGATCTCACAGCCAGAATCATCAAGCTCTATAATGAGTCAAAATGAGTCGTTGGGTTGCGCGTTCGGCTGCGGTCGTCGTCGCCACCCTGGTCTGTTGCCAGGGATGCGGTGAACCGCGTCGGGTCGAGCGACAACTCAACCGTTCCCCCCTCTCCCTCATCAGCAGCAAGAGCAGCACTGACAACACTCGGGCCGTTGAGCCAGGCTTTCGGGATTTCGCTGAATTGACTGCGGGGATCGCCCCGGAGCGACGGGTGCTACTGCCCCGGGAAGATGACACTGGTCCTCGCACAGAGACCTTCTTCTTCCCTGAACATGAGAACAACAACAACGCCTCCCGGGCCACGGATGTATCCCTGCCGGCACTGCTCCACGGCCATATGGACCCCCTCATCGACGTACCCGCCGGCGACGAAGACTGGTACTCCTTTCTGGTTGAGCGGGACCGGCCCGGAGTAATGGATATCGAACTCACCGGCGTCACCAAACTGGACCTCTCCATTGAGGTCTTCTATGACGCCTTCCGTGGCCGGACCCGCCTGGTGAAGATTAACAACCAGGGGCGGGGGCAGGGGGAGCGGCTACCCAACTTCAGCCTACCCAACGGCCGCTACTACGTGCGCGTATCTCAGGAAGTCTCTAAAGAGCGCCCGGCCCGCTACGACGTGGTGCATCCCTATGAAGTCAAGTTGACGCCCAAGGAGCTTTCGGCCACCGAAGAGACGGAGCCCAATGACGCAGCCCTCTCTGCGGTGCCCCTGCATTTGGGGGAGCAGATGACCGGTCTGGTCAATCGGGACCAGGACGAAGACTGGTACAGCCTTGATCTGCTCAAGGTTTCCGCTTTCTCGCTCCTCGCAGTAGAGCTGCTGCCGCCCATGGAGACAACTCTGGAGTTGGCCATCTCAACCCAGACGCGCCAGGAATTGCTGGTGGTCACCGCAGCCAAGGGCAAGCGACTCTACCTCCCCAACCTCGCCATTCTGGAAGGGAGCAGCGGGTACCTCTTCCGAGTGCGCGCCACTGAGGCGGGGCAGCCCAAGGACCCCTACCGCCTGGAGGTGCACAATGAGCCGCTGGCGGAGCGGGTCGAACTGGAACCCGACGACAGCGCCAAGACTGCCCTTCGCCTATACTGGGAGGAGCCGCTGAGTGGTTGGCTCTCCCATCCCGATGATGTCGACTGGTTCCATCTTGAACCCAACGACGACTGGGGCATGGGTGATGGCGGCAAGCCGTCAAAGCCGGCCCTCAATCTGGTGCTGGGAGGCGTGCCGGGAATCAACCTCATCCTCGAGATGTACGATTCCGACCAGGAATCCCTCCTCGCCCGCTACGACGTCCGGGGCAAGGGCGAGGGCGAGGAAGCACCGAATCTGGCGGTGCCCGTGCGCACGTTGTATATCAAAGTGAGCGCCAGCGAAGGCGACAATGCCGGGGCCCAGTATGTGCTGCAGGCACGAGCCGTCACCACTGACGACATGGAAGTTGAACCCAACAACACCCCCGAGCAGCCGACGGTGATTGAAACCGTGGGCAGCCAGGTGATGGGATATCTCTCCCCCCGGGGCGACCGGGACTGCTTCCGCTTTGTGCAGCCGCAGCTGTCGCTCCTTTTCAAGCCAGCCCCGCAGGGTACCACCACGGTCTCGGCCTACGATGCCCTGGGGGCCCTCTACTTCCAGCGTCGCTCGGAGGAGGAGCCGATGCGCATCCCGGCCACAGCCGGTCCGCTCACCCTCTGCCTGGAATTGGCCGGGGACGTCGCCGAGAGTCCGCGCACGCCCTATATCCTGATACCCCACGACATGCTACCCAGCGAGTAGGAGAGGAAGATGGACCCGAAGTATATGGCGAGCCTGCTGGACGCCCTGCGCGGCAAGGAACCCTTCGCCCAGGTGACGCTCATTGAGATCACCGGCTCCGCTCCCCAGGAAACCGGGGCGCGCATGATGGTCCGGTCTGACGGGTCCATCGAAGGCACCGTGGGCGGGGGGGCAGTGGAGTTTCGACTCATCAAGGAGGCCGTGGAGGTCTTGCAGGATGGGAAACCGCGGCTGCTCGCCATCGACCTCAGCAAAGATGTAGGGATGTGCTGCGGCGGGGCCGTGCGCGCTTTCGTCGAGCCGGTACAGTTGGCCACTCCGCTGGTGATCTTCGGGTGCGGCCATGTCTGCCGGGCACTGGCCCCCGTGGTAGTGCGGCTGGGGTTTGCCCTCACCGTGGTGGATGACCGCCCGGAGTGGGCCGATGCCAAGGCCTTCCCTGATGGCACTCAGGTGGTCTGTGACTCCCTGGCGGCTTACTGTCACAAGGTCGAATCTGTCGAACGTTCCTTCATTCTCGTCATGACTCGCAGCCACTCCTTCGACTTCCAGATCCTCCACCACTTTGTTGACAAGAACGCAGCCTATCTGGGCATCATGGCGAGCAAGAGCAAGGCGCTTCGCTTCCGCACCGACCTCGAGACCGAGGCTGGCATCGCCTCTGAGTTGCTCGACCGGGTGGCCATGCCGGTGGGCATCAAGATTGGCAGCCGGACACCAGAGGAAATAGCGGTGAGCATCGCCGCCCAGTTGGTTCAGGAGCGACGCCAGCTGACAGGACCCAAGGAGGGCGCCTGATGGCCATCCGAGACCAGCGGGATCTGCACGCCATGGGCTCCCCGCACTCAGGCGGTGGGGCCATGTTCGGGCGCCTCAAGGAGTCTTTTCGCCGGCTGCCTCGGGTGGTGCAAGGGCTCATCGCTCTAATCGCCGGGCTCTATCTGGTGGCACTGGTCATGGGTGACCGTGGCCGGGAGTTGCTGGCTTGGGCAGCCATGACACCAGCGGCAGTGCTCCATCTGCAGCTCTGGCGGCTGGTGACTTACTGGCCCTTCCATCCGGGCAACGACCCCCTAGGAATGATCTTCGATATCGTCATCCTCTGGAGCCTCGGCGGCATCTTCGGCCGTCGCTGGCGCGGCAACCATTTCCTTTTCTTCTTTGTTGCCGGATGCGTCGGTGCCGCCGTGGTGGACGTGCTGCTCTACCTCTTGCTGCCGGGGTCCTTCGCACTCCCCCAACTGGGTGCGTCCGGGGGAGCCTTTGCGCTCTTCGTGGCCTTCTATATGGTCTTTGGTGATTCGCTGGTCTCGGTTTTCGGGTCGGCCCCCATGAAGGGCAAGTGGGTCTTCCTGGCCATTGCCGGGCTGCAGCTTCTGTTCTTCCTCACGGGCGTGAACCCGGCCTTTGGCATTCAGCTGGGCGGGGCCCTTACCGGGTGGTTGCTGGTGACCGGTCGCTGGCGGCCGCAGAAGTTGCGGAGTTGGCTGGCGTCCCGCAAGGCAAGTAGCGAAAAGCGGCGGCGGGCCGAAGAGAAGAGTCGCTTTCACGTCATCAATTGACCACGGTAAAGGGTCCAGGATTTGCGGATTTCTTTTTTTCTTTACACGCACATGCCGATATGGGAAGGTTTCTCGCAGGTTCTGATTGCTTTGCAGTCTGGAGGACATAGCGTGATGCGAAGGGTGCTTATCACCGCGATATTGCTGGCGTTCGCCATAGCCGTTGCCGGTTGTGCCAAGGGACTTTCGGAGGACAAGGCAGGATCAATCCTGCAGGGCCTCGCAGGGGAGTTGGTCAAGCTGGAGGGGGCTGCGGGGGGCGACAAGATGGCCGCCGTCAGGGTTGTCTGCGAGAAAGAGGGCGTCGAAATCGATGCCCTGGCTCGCTATCTCGCAGAACATCCCGATGCCGACCGCCGCGTGGCCGAAATGATGCAGCAGGCCTTCGAGGCCGACCTGGCCGCCAAAAAGAAGGAACACGCTGTCGAGCTTGCCAAAGTCGAGGCCGAGGCCAACAAGGCCGCCCAGGAGCACAAGACCAAGATCCTCAGCAAGAAGCAGGATCTGGAAAACGCCATGCAAGCCAGAATCGCCGAACTGCAAAACGACTTCACCAAGAAAGAGGCCGAACTCAAGGCCACCATCGCCGAGATCAATAAGCAGCAATAGCACAGCCCCCCACAACAGGTCACCCCAAACCACGACACATCCCGAGTTGATGGCCCTCCCGCAGGTCCACCACTGTGTCACCCTAAGCGAGGGCGCAGCCCGAGTCGAAGGGCCTCCCCGCACCGCCCATGCCCCCCAATTTCCCTTGACAAGCCCCCGCCCCTCTCCTAGTATTCGCCTCGTTTGACGGTACGGGGCGTAGCGCAGCCTGGTAGCGCACTTGCTTCGGGAGCAAGGAGTCGCTGGT
>CALGBT010000693.1 GCA_937884235.1 uncultured Pseudomonadota bacterium | reverse complement strand
TCTCGACCAGCAAGCGGTCGAGCGGGATGGAGGCCACGGTATCGCAGAGGGCGTGAGCCCCTCCGCCAAAGGTGACTATGCCGGGAATGGAGAGATGGAAGCCTCTTTTCAGAAACTCTTCGGCCTCCCCCACTGTCCCAGTGAAGCAATGCACAATCCCATGATGGACCGGGGCAACTTCGTCTAAGATCTGCAACGCATCGTCCAGGGCTTCTCGCAAGTGTAGAACAACGGGTAGCCCCCTCTCTCCAGCCAGTGAGAGCTGACTCCTGAAGACCTCTTGCTGTGCCGCCCGAGGCGAGAAGTCGTAATGGTAATCAAGACCGATTTCGCCAATGGCAACCAGTTTGGCGTCTTCCAGGATCTCCCGGAGCGCTGGTAGCAGGAGGGGTTCGTGTCGAGCGCAATGGGGGTGAATGCCAGCAACCATCCAGAGGCGCTCATCTGTCGCGGCCAAAGCAGCAGTCTCAGCAAAGACCGCAGGATTGTCACTGGCGGAAACCAATACAATGCCGCTAAGGCCGTGTGCCCATGCCCGTTGGAGCACCCCGGGCAACTCATCGCCGTAAGTGCCCCTCTCCAGGTGAGCATGAGAATCAATGGCCCCGGCTGCAGACCACTCTGTCGGCCGTCGCTTGCTTCCCATCTTCTAGTCGCTCGACTGCGGCTGTTCGTCACCCTTGCCGCGGCCTCGCCCCCGTCGCCGTCGTCGCCTCTTCTTTGGCGCCTCGCCATCGGGGACGGGAGCATCGGCTGCCTCGCCCGGTTTTGCAGCCGGGCGCGGTGCGGTCTGCTTCTCCTGATTGCGGCGTGGGCTGCTCGCACCTTCGCTGCGCCCCCGGCGTCCCCTTGCTTCAGAGGTCTCGGGCTTGCCCTCTTCTCCACCCCGTCCTTTGGGGCGACTCTTGCTCCGCCGTCGCCGCCGAGGGGCCTCACTACTGTCAGGCATACGCTCGGCAAGCCCCGGCAGACTCCGCTCCAAATCAGTCATTTCCACTACGACTGGCTTCAACTTGATCACGTAGTCGACGTCTTCACGCGCCCCATCGCCGTCATTTGGTTTGAAAGCTTCCACCGGAAACTCTCGCGGAAGATTTGTCTCTGCTAGCCGAACTTTTACTTGCTGCCGCATGATGTACAACTCGGCCACTCGCGCCAACCCCTCGGGAGTCTCGACGATGGCGCCGACCTTGGGCATGTCATCTCTCAAGGCCGCGTATGTTTCCCGCTCATAACCCAGGCAGCAGAGCAGCTTGCGGCAGTTCCCGGTGATCTTTTCCTGGTTGACCACCAGCCCCTGGTCCTTGGCCATCTTGGTTCGTACCGAGCGGAACTCAGTGAGGTGGGTGGAGCAGCAGTGCTCTCTCCCGCAGCGGCCCAGTCCGCCCACCATCTTGGTCTCGTCGCGGGGCCCTATCTGCCGCATCTCAATGCGACACCTGAGGTTGCGTGAAAGCTCCTTGACCAGATCCCGGAAATCGATTCGGCCATCGGAAGAGAAGAAGAAGATGCAGCGATTCTCCCAGGGCACATACTCAACATCGATA
>CALGBT010000692.1 GCA_937884235.1 uncultured Pseudomonadota bacterium | reverse complement strand
CTCTCTGCGATGACGAGGACCAATGCACAATTGATTCTTGCGGCTCGGAGACCGGTTGCACTTACGAGGATTTCACTGGAACCTGCAACGATGATGACCCATGTACGGTTGCCGATTCTTGCGCTACCGGTACTTGCGTTGGTGTTGCGAAGGACTGTAGTGACGGGGTCTTCTGCAACGGTGCGGAAATCTGCGATGGTGAGAGCGGTGATTGCCACGATGGTGAGGCCCCGGTAGTGGATGATGGTATCGACTGTACTGTGGACGTCTGCGACGAAGAGTCGGGTGAGGTCACCAATGACCCCGATGATGCGGCCTGCGACGACGAGAATCAGTGCACCATTGACACCTGCAGCGCTGTCGACGGCTGCCAGTTCGAAAATGCGGTAACAGAGTGTGACGACCAGGACCCTTGCACCTCCGGAGACATGTGTAGCGAGGGAGTCTGCGTGCCCGGGGAGTGGACCTGTTTTGAGGATTGCACCAATGGAGAAGACGACGATACCGACGAACTCGTTGATTGCGAGGACCCCGACTGCCAGTGGGAGTTGAACTGCCTTGGCGACGGGGAGACCTGCGCCTCGGCATACGTTCTCAACCAGGGCAAGGCCGTGGTCCTGGGGGATACCGTCGAGTTTGGTGCCAGCACGGTGGGTAAGAATTCGGACCACGCCAGCGGTTGTTCCGCTGCCAGTGGGGCTTGCCCCGATACGGTGCACCTGTTGGAGATCGGTGAGCCGGTGGGTATCTCCGTGACCGTGGACTTCATCGGTCAGGCCTGGCCTTCCCTCTACATTCTGGCCGATGACTGCCAGACCAATCTGGCCTGCGAAGCTGCTTCCAGTACCGACGCCATTACCGTAGTGGGAGTCCTGATGCCCGGCATCTACTATGTGGTGGTGGACGGAAACTTCGTCGACGGTGCCGGCAATGGTGATGAGGCAAACTATGGACTGCTGGTGGAGACCTTTGCCCCGGCACTAACGGAGACTGGCTGTAGCAATGGCATTGACGATGATGCTGACGGATTACTTGATTGTGCTGATGATGACTGCGATTCGGCACTACAGTGCTCTGTCGAGGCAGGAGAAGGCTGCGCTGACGCCAAGGCTCTCTTTGGGGGGCCGGTGGCAGATACCGGTGAAGTGATTCAGGCCACCGTGGCGGCAAGCACCAAGGGTATGCTCAACGACCTTGCCGGCAGCTGCGACGTAGATACCGGGAATGCGCCGGACATGGTTTTCACTTTCACCCTCTCCGACGCTCTCTGGTTGGAGGCCTCCCATGACTTCGACGGCGTCCTCTACCCCGCTCTCTATCTCTACGGAGGGGATTGTGACCTGGGGGAGGAGTTGGCTTGCGCCAAGGCCTTCGAGGGGGCTGCCGAGTTGTCCATGCCAGTGCCTGCGGGAACGTACTTCCTGGTTGTTGACGGCGCCTACGGCAAGGACGCCGGCAAGTTTACCCTGCAGGTTGCGCTCTCTCCGCTGGCGGATGAAGAAACCGACTGCGCCAACGGTCAGGATGACGACATGGATGGCGATCTGGACTGTGACGACGACGATTGTGCTGCCGACGTCTACTGTGTCGGCTATCCCGGAGACAACTGCCAGCAAGCACTGCCGATCAACGATGGCAAGCCCATCGCTGAGTCTGATGCCGGCCTGTCGCTCCTCTTCAATGGCACGACCAAGGGGATGCTCGACCACTATGGCGCGGACTGTGATGTTGATACTTATGGCACGCCGGACCTGGTCTACTTCATGAATCTTGCGACGCCCATGACTGTCAATTTGAGCCTTGATTTTCAGGGCACGCAATGGCCCGCACTCTATGTTCTGGATGAGAGCTGCGCAGCCGGCCCGGTTTACGGATGCGCCACCGGATTCTCGGGTGCTGCGACCCTCAGCCTGACTTTGCCGGCGGGCAAGTTCTATGTGGTTGTGGACGGTGCTTTCCCCGGGGACGCTGGCCCCTTCGCCCTGACCGCTGATTTCTCCCAGGCGCCACAATTCGAAGTGACTTGTACCGACGGATTGGATGAGGACATGGATGGCTTCATCGATTGCGAAGATACCGACTGCGAGTTTGAGCTTTACTGTTCCGACCCCTATGAGCCAAACGATGGCCTTGCTGAGGCTGCCGGTTTGGGAGAGCTTGAGGTGCAGGGGCCGGTATTGGAGCCGGGGACCATGATCTACCCCGCCGCCGACGAAGACTGGTTTGAGCTGGTGGCGACCACCCCGGGCTTTCTCTATTTGCAGGCGGTCCCCGATGCGGACCTTGATTTGAAGGTACTGCTCTTCAATGATGCGGGGGCCACGCTGAATGAAGCGGATGACGGCTACGCTGGCGAAACTGAGTCGCTGGTCTTCGCGCTGAAAGCCCCGGGGACCGTGTTGGTGGCAATCGATGGGTTCCAGGAATCCGTGGGGTCATACGAGTTGTTCGTGGCCTTGCAACCGCCCACCGAGACAGAGACGAATTGCACCGACGGCATGGACAACGATTTGGACGATAGCGTCGACTGTGCCGATGCGGATTGCTCAGTCTCCCCGTTCTGCGGAGCTGGCGATGACTGCGACAACGCGGTGGAAGTGAACGGTGGGGAACCGGTGGACGCGGCCTTCGATGGTGTCCAATTGGACCTGGCCGGGAGCACCGTTGGCTATGGCGATGATCTGGCGGGCAGTTGCAGCGTGCCCAGCGGCGATGCGGCCGACTCGGTGTGGAAGCTGGTACTGACTGACCCAATGGTCGTTAATGTGCTCGTCGATTTCGAGGGCTACAAGTATCCGTCCTTCTACATTTTGGAGGGGAGTTGTGGTGGTGCGGAGGCTGTCTGTGTGGCTGGGAACAAGGAACCCCTGCCAGCTCAGGCGCAACTTGCGCCGGGAACCTGGTTCCTCGTCGTGGATGGAAACTGGGGCGGTGATGAATCCCCCTACACCCTATCGATACTCTTCACTCTAGTGCAGACCGAAGAGACCAATTGCGTCGACGGTGAGGATGATGATAACGACAATCTCATCGATTGTGCGGACCCGGACTGTGCTTTGGACGACAACTGCCGGGGCCTGACGTGTGATTTTCCATTGCTCATCAACGAGGGCAACCCGGTGGGCAAGGAAGATGATGGTCTGGCCTTGTCCTATGCTGGGACGACGGTGGGCTTCGCCAATGACTTTGCCGGCTCCTGCTCTGAGGCCAGCGGCCTCTCACCCGATGTCGTCTACCAGTTCGACCTGGCCGAATCCATGAATGTCACGGTATCCCACGCTTTCGAGGGGAACTTCTGGCCCGCCATCTACGTGATTGCTGATAGTTGCGGCGAAGGCGACGAGGTTCTTTGTGCCGTCGAGACCACGCTTCCCGCGATGGCAACGGGTCTGCTGGAACCGGGTACCTACTTCGTTATTGTCGATGCTGACTTCGAAGGGGATGCTGCCGTCTATGCCCTGGACCTTCTCTTTACTGCCCCGTTGGCGCTGGAACTGATTTGTGGGGATGGCATAGATGATGATGGCGACGGGCTCACTGATTGCAACGATGATGATTGTGCGTTGGAGTTGGTATGTGCTGCGGAGAGTTGCCTGGTTCCTCTTCCGGTCAATGCCGGCAACCCAGTTACTGAAGCGGACGATGGCCTGACCTTGACCTATGAAGGGAATACCACTGGCATGCAGGGCAATCTGGCGGGGAGCTGTGACGTTGATACCGCGGCTGCCGCTGATGCCGTCTACGCCGTGGAGGTTGCTGACCCCATGGTGGTGACCATCTCCCACGCCTTTGGTGGCTTCTTCTATCCTGCGGTCTACGTGCTGCAGGGTTCCTGCGAGCCGGAGGCTGAGATTGCTTGCGCTGCCGAGACCGACAAGCCTGCCGTGCTGGAGGAACTGGTGTTGCAGCCGGGAACCTATTACGTCGTAGTTGATGCCAGTTTTGCCGATGACGAGGCTCCGTATACGCTGACCTTCGATTTCGCCGCGGTGCCTGCCAACGAGGCTGCGTGTGGGGATGGCAAGGATAACGATGCCGACTCTTTCACGGACTGTTGCGATGAGGATTGTGCCCTCGACCCCCTTTGTGTGGAAGGCAACTGCGGGGATGGCCTGGATGCCGATTGCGATGGGGCGGTGGACTGTGACGACCTGGAGTGCGCCCAGTCTGCGTTCTGTCTGGAGCAGTGGTTGCCATACGCCGAAGGGTTTGAGCACAACGGACAATGGCCGGATGGCTGGGCTGTCGATGGGCCCGATGCGGCATGCGGCTGGGCTGTCGATGACCAGGGGGCAGAATCACAGTACTCCATGAAGTTTGCCTACGGGAATTGCAGCGAGGTAGAATCGTACACCCTTTCCTCGCCGCTGCTGGTTCTTACCGATTGCAACGAAATCACCCTCTCCTTCAAGGAGCGGGGAGCCTTTACTACCTGGATGGTTTACCATGCCGCAGGGTTCAATGATGGCGTCACGCCGGTGCCTGCAGAGACTGATGCTCCTGGAGAGGAGTGGGGAGACGGCGCATTGTTGACCTTTGATGTTACGGACATTGACCTTGGCACAGTCTACTTTGGCTACCAGGGCGACAACGCAGATGACTGGTGGGTCGATTCCGTCCTCGTCACGTGTACTGTATCCGCGCTGTGAGCCACTAGAAACCAATGTAGAAGAATGGAGGGAGAATCATGAGATTCCTGATGACAATAGTGATGGCGTTCAGTTTGGCCGCAATGCTGACCCTGGGCGGTTGCAAGAAGAAGGAAGAAGCGAAGAAGGAGTCCCCGGCGGCAGAGAAGGCAGAGAAGAAAGCGATGGCAGCCCCGGCTGAAGTTCCGGCTGAAGCCCCGGTGGAAGCTCCGACTGAAGCTCCGGCTGAAGCTCCGGCTGAAGCTCCGGCTGAAGCCCCGGCCGCGGCTGCGGATGCTCAGGTTGAGGAGCCGGCGGAGGATGTCGACGTAGTCGAGGCTGCGGCTGCATTACCTGGCGCGGCTGATGCGGTTGAGGAGGTCCCGGCTGAGGCCCCGGTGGAAGCGCCGGCCGAGGCATCGGCAGGGGATGTGGTCGCTACCGAAGAGGGGGCCGTTGCACCAGCCGAGACCGTTCCCGTCGCGGAAGGTGGAGAGCCGTCTGGCGAAGAGCCGACTGTTGAAGAAGGTGCTGGTGCTGAGGCTGCGGCTGCCCAGCCGCACTTTGGTCGGGAGTTCAAACTGGATGCGGTGATGATGGTTGCAGACGTCACCAAGTACCCGGAACACTACAGTACTTTCGAAACTATCAAGCTGCGGGGAACGGTCATGGCCATCAAGGACGACAAGGTCCTGCTAGGCCATGAGACTGTTGACGGCTTCTACTTTGTCTGCATCAACATGGGTGACTTCGCCCGACGGGAACTGAAGAATGGGCAGATTGTCCAGTTTGAGGGCAAGATGACCAAGCAGGACTGGGCCATGGACTCCTTTGGTGCCGTGGATACTGGCGAGAAGGAGCGTGGCATTGCGGAAGGCTACGCGCTAGTCGTTGAAGCAGGTGAAACTGAATAGCGGAGGAGAGAGGATTCGAACCTCCGGACCCCGTAAAGAGTCAACGGTTTTCAAGACCGTCGCCTTCGACCACTCGGCCACTCCTCCGTTTTTCAAACAACGGGATTATTAGTTCATTTGCCTCCCAATGTCAATCGGCCGCGTTGTTCTTATCTGGCCTGAGGGCCACTGCGGCAGCGTTTACTGTCCGAGCAGGAAGTAGGTTTGAAAGTCTCCCTCTTCCTGGAAGCCGTATGCGGCCCCGATGATCAGAGTGAAGGGGAGGTTGTGGGAGAGGAGGATTTTGAGGCGAAGTTCAGCCCCTGCGCTGCTGCGGAAGTCCTCCAGGGCGAAAGTATCGAAGGCCCCGGCGCTGGCACCAAAGATGTTGACGTAGAGGTCCTTGAGAAAGATGGGGAAGGTCTGCCAGCCTCGGCGGATGTGCCAGATCGGAAAGAAATAGTCGGCGGAGGCATAGTGATACTGCGACCCGCGAATGACCCCCGGTGGATACCCCCGCAGGAAGTTGCCGCCAATACCAACCCCTTCCAACAGGTCCGCAAAGAGGTCCTGGTCAGGATAGCCGCCCACTGAGAATCTTCGCAGGAATGTGTCCCGTCCACCGGCCCAGCCGCCGCGAATCTGTGTTTTCAGCACATGATGGTCGAGGAACCTCAGGGGCGTGTACTTCGCCAGTCTCCATTTCACCTGATACTCGGTCCAGTTGCTGCCCAGCAGGGGGGACGAGAGACGCAATTCCGTCGCCGCCGCCCAGCCCCGCTCGGTGGAAACGGAGTAGCCATAAGATTCAGTGGTGTCCAGGCTGAGGCTCGTCCAGGCGGAGCCAAGGTTTCCCTGCAGCGGAAAATATGGCTCTGCGCTGCCGGGGTCGAACTCCCACGGCTCCGTAATCTCACCGGTGAAGTGCTCAAAGGCATACCCCGTTGCCAATGAGAAGGTGTAGTCGGGGTGACGGAAGGGGAAGGTCAGGGCGAGGGAGCCGTAGACGTCCTGCTCGCGATAGTCCTGGTACTCGTCGTTTGCCCGGGCCCAGATGGAGGATTGATAGAACCCGCCAAAGAGGGAGATGGTTGGATACCAGCGGTCCACCGAGATCGCCAGCGTTCCGTAGCCGTCCAGGGTGGTGGTGTTTATCTGAGCTGCAGCAGTGTAGCTGACCTGGCCTACCGGGTCGTTGCCCCAGGTCTCGAATCCCAGGAGCGTCAGGTCGAAAGACGCAGCCATGAAGCTGGGCCGCCATTGCCGAGGGTAGAGATGTCTCA
>CALGBT010000691.1 GCA_937884235.1 uncultured Pseudomonadota bacterium | reverse complement strand
GGGTCTACTACGGCCCCCCACCATCCCGCCTCTGGGCCCCAATCTTTCTCCTCGCCAACGGCAACTATCAAAGCCACGGAGCCTGGCACTTCAAGGGCTCGAGCCAGGCCCTCTCCGATGCCTACGCCGCCCGCATCGAGGAACTTGGAGGCAAGGTGCTGACCGGCACCAAGGTGGTGGGCATTGAGGTCGAAGGCGGTTGCGTAGAGGGCGTCACCACAGAGTATGGCGACACCTTCACCAGTCGCTACGTCGTCTCCAACGCCGACCCCTTCCAGACCTTCTTCAAGTTGCTCATTGAAGAGGATTCACCCGCAGAATGGCGCGAGAAGATCCAGGCCATGAAGCCCAGCAACTCCCTCCTCGGACTCTACCTCGGCCTCGACCAGCCACCGTCGTTCTGGGGTATCGAGGAGCACGAGATCTTCTACAATACCTCGCACGATGCCGACGCCATGTACGATGCGATGATGTCCGGCCACTACGAGAATGGGGCCATCGCCATCACCCTCTATTCAAATCTGAACGACCCCTACTACGCCCCCCCCGGCAAGAGCGTGGTGGTGGTCCATACCTACTCGTCCATTGACGACTGGCCCAAGAACCGCAAGCCATACCAGGAACACAAGCAGCGGGTCTCCCTGAAACTCCTTGCCCTACTCGAAGAAGTGATGCCGGGGGTCTCAGAGCACATCGAAGTGCAGGAGATGGTCACGCCGCTTACCATTAACTCCTTCGCCCTCGGCTACGGCGGCATCCCCTACGGCTGGGATTTCACCGTGGACCAGGGTTACGACCGCCTGCCTAACACCACACCCATCACCGGGCTCTACCTGGCCGGTGCCTGGGCCGGCCCCTCCCACGGCGTCTCCGCCGCTCAGCTCTCTGGACGTCGAGCCGCGCATCTCATCTTCGATGCCGAGGAGGCGGGACCATGACCAACTGGGGACGTTCAATCGCTGCAGCCGGCTGCTGCTCCTTGATCTTCCTGCTGGCCCTCTCTCCAGCTCTCTCCGAGGAACCGGCAAAGACCCCGCAAGAGACCCTGCCAGAAAAGATCGCTGAGACCACCGGGAGGGTCCCCGTACTTGATGCTGTCACCGCTGCGACCCCTCGCTACCAGCCCATTGTCTGGAAGCAGCACGATGCGCACGTCAGAGAGCTCCAAGGAAACTGTGCACGGTGCCACCATGACCTGCGAGGCATGAACGCCACTGCCGGGCGCTGCGCCGACTGCCATACTTCTGCCGTGGAGGACATGACCCTCGTCGAGGCCTGGCACGGCCTCTGCCAGGAGTGCCACCTGACTGGCCAGATGAATGGCCAGAAACACGGCCCCGTAAAGTGCCTCGGTTGCCATCAGGAACGCCAGTAGCAGATCGCCTGCTCCCTTACTCCTCCCGCACCGACTCGCCACCAAAACTCCGACAACACCTGAACCCCAGATACTCGAAATCTTTGGTCGGGTCGAAGGGCCGTCGCGAAGAGGCCCGCAAACTGAACCCGATGCGATGGAACCGCCCCCCACGAATCACTTTGAACTTCCCGGCTTCAGGACCTCCAGGCGACACCAGCGGACTCTTGTCGTAGTAGCCCACATCATACCAGTCCGAGACCCACTCCGCGACATTGCCCGCCATGTCACACAAACCGTAGGGGCTGGCTCCGCCCCGGCGGGAACAGACCTGCTCCGTGGTCGTCAAGACGGGCCACTTGCGGTTGGCCTCACTGTAATCGATGCCATCGTCGACGTAGACCCGCTCCTCAGTCGGGGCGGAATTGCCCCAGGGGTAGAGACGACCGTCCGTACCGCGCGCGGCCTTCTCCCACTCCGCTTCAGTGCAGAGCCGCTTGCCGTCATACCGGCAGTAATCCTGGGCCTGCGGCCAGGTAACTCCGTTGATCGGGTGGAGCAACCGCTCGGGGCTTCCCCAATTGAAAAAGCGCAGCAGGTCGAAGCTCTTTGGCGGCTTACAACCCAGGCCCCTTACACAGATTTCGTATGCGGCAACCGTCACTTCATGCAGATCGATGAAGAAGCCTGGCAGGTAAACTAGATGCAGTGGTTTCTCGTCGTCGTTACAACTCACCCGACGACCATCAACGCACCCCATCATGAACTTCCCTTGAGGCACAAAAGCCATGCCGTTGCATTTGAAATGAAGCGGGACCATGCCGACGAAATCAGCATCCAGCGAGCCCGTGGAGCAAACCTCCACATCGGTCAAGAGTTCCCAAACATACTGGGCGCTAATCGGCAGGGGTTCCCCGCCCCGCAACATGCCTGCCTCCTGACACCAGGAATTGCACCCCGCCAGGTCAAGATTCCCTCCCGACTGCGCCCCACCAACTCGCCATGATGTTCCCACGCCGCTACCAGATCCTCGCATTCCCGGTCAGGGACCTCTACCCGCTTGATCACGCCATCGATGACCTGGTGCTCAAAGGTAACCAGTTCGCATTTTGGTTGCCCCTGCTGCGGCCCGAAGAGCCGCTTGCAAGCGGTGTCACACCACGCCGTTAGCTCCTCAGCATGTGCGCCACCGGCGACCTGCAAACCAACTGCCAGAAGAACTATTGCTAGACGCCGCATCCCTGAGCCACCTCCCGCCTCTCGTTAAGTGTAGCCTTCCGCCCTCCCGGTGCAAGTCGGGTGCAAGCCGAGGCCTTTGCAATCTGCGCAAACAACCCGTAGCCTAGGGCCGTTGCCCTGCTCCGGGAGGCACGCATGAACCGGCTAATCGCCTTGACGTTGTCCACCCTCTGCTTGTCGTGTAGCACATCTGCGGGGATGCTCCCTACAGACCTTGGCACTGACCAGACGAAGCCGGATGCTGACGCGGTGGATGTGGGGGCTGAAGTCATCACTCCCCCTTTGAGCTACCATCCGCTCTTCGACTATGTTGGCACAGTGGACCTCCTGGAGAACACTCTCGAAGATGGGACATTCACCCACAGCCAGCCGGCCATCGTCCTCTATGACAGCCGGGCAGGATTTCCGTACGTTCTCGTGGAAGAAACGGGGGACTGCCAATACTACCGGGCGGTAGCAGAATGCACGCCCCCCTGCGTCAACTCAACGTGCCAGGCCGATGGGTCTTGCTACCCTTTTCCCATACGCATCTCTGCAGGCACCATCACCTTCTCCGGGCTCGCAGTCGAACTCGTCGCCTCACCGACCCCCTCCAAATACTACCTCACTGCCCCAGCAGGCTACACCGAGGATCTCTTTGCCGCCGATGCCGAGATCCAGGTCAGCTGTTCAGGAGATGACATTTCCGCATTTGACGCAGCGTTGTCAGGCGTAGCCGACCTTGCAGTGCCGTGGCAGTCTCCATACTCCCTCACCAACGGAGAGGACAACCTGGTCGAGTGGACCCCCTCTGGCAGCGGCACTGTTGAACTGGCCTTCAACGCCGGCTGGCATGGCACGGGGCCGGCAGAGATTGTTTGGTGCACAGCCCCGGACGCACAGGGGAAGATAGTGGTGCCACAATCTATGGTGGAGTCCTACATCACAGTTGCGGCGGTCTCTGAAACAGACCCGCCCTCCTTCATTCGCCGAGTCAATCGTGTGCTCCAGGCCACTCAGTTTGGCCCTCTTGCCATTTCGGCAACCAGTCGAGTACCCTTCTTCCTCCTTCACCTCTGAAAGCTCTGGACCTGAGACCATTCAGCACTATATTGGTTGCAACCCGCTGCTGGGCAAGAGGTGAGAAGTGTCTGATCTGGCCATTGAGTGCCGACAACTGGTGAAACGCTACGGCGACCTCGTGGCGGTGAACCATCTGGACCTGGAAGTAGCTCGTGGTGAGTGTTTTGGACTCCTGGGTCCCAACGGCGCGGGCAAAACCACCACCGTCGAGATCCTTGAGGGCCTCACCAAGCCTGATGGCGGCCAGGTGCTGCTCCTGGGACAGACCTGGAAACGACGCGGAGCCCGTAAACTCCGGGCCCGCATCGGCGTTGCCCTGCAGGAGACCCGGCTCCCCGAGAAGCTGACCGTACTGGAAGTCGTCCGCCTCTTCCGCAGCTTTTACCCCGACGGCCGCTCCCCCGACGAAGTCATCGAGATTCTCGACCTGGTCGAGAAGCGAGAGGCCCGGGTCGGCAACCTCTCTGGAGGGCAGCGCCAGCGACTCGCCCTGGCCAGTGCACTGGTAGGCAACCCCGACCTGCTCTTCCTGGACGAGCCCACCACCGGCCTCGACCCCCAGGCTCGCCTCAGCATCTGGGGGGTAATCGAGACCTTCCGCAAGGGCGGGGGCACCATCCTGCTCACTACCCACTACATGGATGAGGCGCACCGCCTCTGCGACCGCATTGCCATTCTGGACCGGGGGCAAGGCATCGCCCTGGATACGCCCGACGCACTCATCGACTCCCTGGGTGCGGACCAGATAATCGAGTTCCCCACCAACGGCTTTGACCCCGACTCCATGCGCAACCTGCCCGGAGTCGTGGGCATCAAGCAACGGGGAGGCTCCACGAGGTTGCGCGTCAAGCACCTGGGCCAGGCACTACCAGCCCTCTTGAAGCACGCTGCCGACCATGGCGTCGTCCTGGAATCCCTGGCCACCCACCGCGCCACCCTGGAAGATGTCTATGTTCACCTCACCGGGCGAGGGCTGCGAGATGGCTAGAAGAGGACGCGGCAAACCTACCCATCCCCTGTACGAACTTACCCTCGCCCGCTTGCTGGAGTTCTGGCGCTCGCCCGGGTCAGTCTTCTGGGTCTTCATCTTTCCCGTGGTGCTGGCAGTGGCCCTGGGCATCGCCTTTCGGCACAAGGGGGCTGACTCCATCCGTATTGCCATGGTTGGGGGCGACGCGGCCCTCACGCAGACGCTCTCAAAAATCCCCGACTTCGAGTTCCTCGAACTCACCGAGCAAGAGGCCCTCGACCGGCTCCACCGCGGACGCCTCGATGCCCTCATCGATGCCGGCCCCGACCTATTCACCCTCCACTTCGACCCCACTCGCCCCGACGGTGATGCCATCCGTCTACGCCTTTCGGACGCTCTCCAGCGCTCCCTGGGACGGGAGGACGTGGCCACCATCAGCGAAGAACACGTCACCAGCGGCGGCGGGCGCTACATCGACTTTCTCATCCCTGGACTAATTGGCATGAACATGATGAGCAGCTGCATGTGGGGCATCGGCTACGCCGTGGTCGACCAACGCAAGCGCAAGCTGCTGCGCCGCTTCGCAGCCACACCCATGAACCGGGCCCACTACCTGCTCGGGTTCATGTTCTCCCGCATGCTCTTCTTGGTGCTGGAAGTCGGCCTCCTCCTCATCTTCGGCTACTACGTCTTTGATATCCAGGTGCAAGGCTCCATCCTCGCCGTTTGGGGATTCGCAATCATGGGCGCCCTCACCTTCTCGGGCATGTCCGTTCTAATCGCCTCTCGCACCGAGAACACCGAAGTCGCCTCCGGCTGGATGAACTTCGCCATGATGCCCATGTGGCTCCTCTCCGGCACCTTCTTCGACTACCACCGCTTCCCCGAGGTAGTCCACCCCTTCATCCGCGCCCTCCCCCTCACCGCCGTCAACGACTCCCTGCGCGGCCTCATCAACCACGGCGAATCCATCACCTCCCTCGGCCTCGAAGCCGCCGTCCTCGCGCTTTGGGGCACCATCGCCTTCTTCCTCGCCCTCCGCTTCTTCCGCTGGCAATAACCGCCATCTGCCTCTAGCCTTTGCCGTGCCCTCCACGGCGGACGCAGTCCGCCAGCGAACGGGCCCAACGGGCCCTGCGAACGGGAGCACCAGCGACCTGCGCACGGGAGCGCCAGCGACCTTCGCACGCCGGCAAAGCCGGCTGCAAACGGGCCAAAGCCCAACCCCTTGACAAGGACAACATCGATCGCCAAACTGTAAAACAGGAGGCCAATCGATATGGAGACCGTCAAGCTGTCATCAAAATTCCAGCTAGTAATCCCCCGCACAGTCCGCGACCGACTGGGCCTTTCAGCCGGCGACCGGTTTCAAGTAATCACCCTGGGCGACCGCATCCAGCTCGTCCGGGTCGGCCACATCCACGAGGTCCGCGGTTTTCTCGGCGACCTCGACCCGAACTTCGAGCGGGACGAGGAGGACCGCACATGAACCTCGTTGATACCTCTGGTTGGCTCGAGTATATGTTTGAAGGCCCCAACGCCACTCTCTTCGCCCCACCCATTGAGGACACTGCAAATCTCGTTGTGCCAGTAATATGCCTCTACGAAGTTTTCAAAAAGGTCCTCCAGGTAGCCGACGAATCGAGGGCGCTCAAGGCCATCGGTCACATGAAACTGGGCCACACCATCGAACTCACCGAAGACCTCGCCCTGAACGCCGCGCTACTAAGCATCCGCCACACCATCCCCATGGCCGATGCCTTCATCTACGCCACAACGCTCCAACAGTCCGCCACCCTCTGGACCCAGGACTCCCACTTCCAACACCTACCCCACGTCGAGTACTTCGCAAAGTAGACCGGCGCCGTTCAACGACTCCCTACCACATCGACCAAACTCAGAGTGATTTCGATCCGCCGCCCCCGAGGGGGTAGCTAGGCGCGTACGCACCCTGAAGGGGGCACCATGTCGCATCGCACCCCCTTCTTTTGCCTTGACCATATCAAAGCTCCATGCTAATTACCCCATCGTCACCTCTCTGGGGCTGTAGCTCAGTTGGGAGAGCGCAGCGTTCGCAACGCTGAGGCCGAGGGTTCGAATCCCTTCAGCTCCACTAAGTTTCCATGGTGAACCTTCTCTCCGCCGGTAACGGCGACGAAGGCATCACTGCGTCCGAAGCACGCATCTCC
>CALGBT010000690.1 GCA_937884235.1 uncultured Pseudomonadota bacterium | reverse complement strand
CTGGAGGGGGACAGGCTAACACTGCAAGGTTTCGACGATGCCCTGGCCAATCCGGTCTGGCCCCTCTTTCTGGGCCGTAAGTCCTGTCCTCCGGGTGAACCCGTGCGCCTCGAGCAAGGGCCTTTGGACGAAGCCATGGACCATGTCCTCAACTCATACCCGCTCCTGGACACGGTCCGGCGTAACACTGAAGAAGTCCTGCGATGTGTCGTGGAGGCGCCGGACGGAGAGGAGACCCGCCGTGACGTCCCCTTGTCCTTCGAGCCGACCGACCGCCGCTATGGGGTTCGCCGGGTCAAGACGTTGTGGGTACCCGCGGTCCGCGCCGTGGCGCTGGGGGAGGAACCATGAGAATATCACAAGTCAGAATTCCTGTTGCCAACCGAAAGTGGCAGCGGTTTCTCGCCAACCCGTATGTCCAGCACGCGGAGCTCGCCTCCTGCTTCGAAGGGGACCCCCGATTTCTCTATCGTCTCGAGCCGGAAGCCGCCGACGGACTGGCCACGTTGCTTGTCCAGAGCAACACCGAGCCCCGTTGGATTGCCAGCGACCTCCTGGGTCAACTGTCTCCACAGATGCGTGCCAGCAAGGAGTTTGCGTTGGGGCTCACGACGGGGACGGTCCTCCGGTTCAGAGTGCGGGCCAATCCCACGGTGAAGCGGGACGGCAAGAGACGCGCGGTAATCGGCGAAACGTCGCTGGTGGAGTGGTTGGAGCGCAAGCTAGGGGCCATCGGCGCTCGGTTGTGCGGTGCAGTGGTAATCCCCGAAGGACCGTTGCGGGCGGCGCGGTCTGAGCCCCACGGAAGACGCTCCATGACCTTCTCCTCGGTACGGTTCGAAGGGGAAGTGGAGGTGGTTGACCCCGAGATGTTCCGGCTGGGAGTGGAGGCCGGTATCGGCAGTGCCAAGGCGTTCGGCTTCGGCCTGGTCTCTCTCGCCCGGAGGTAGGTCTACATGGAGAGCGACCTGCACATCCTACCGAAGTTCCGGGATGGACTCAGCTACCTCTTCCTGGAGCACGGTCGCTTGGAGAAAGACCAGTCCGCCCTGGTCTTCAAAACCGAGAGCGAGGCTCTGGCTATTCCTGTAGCGGCATTGGCAATTATTGTCCTTGGTCCCGGGACGACAGTCACGCACGCTGCCGTGAAGACAGCGGCAGAGCACGGTTGTTCACTTCAGTGGACAGGAGCCGGGCAGGCGCGATTCTACGCCCACGGGCTTGGGGAGACCAGGAGGTCGGCGCGGACGCTGAAGCAGGCACTGCTGTGGGCCAATCCGGAGACCCGGCTGGCCGTGGTTCGCCGGATGTATCAGCTCCTCTTCGACGAGGAACTGGACGCCTCTCTCGACCTGCAGCAGATCCGGGGCCGGGAGGGAGTAAGGGTGCGCGATTCCTACGCCCGGGCAAGTCGCACTTTCGGCGTCGAGTGGGACGGCCGCAAGTACGAGCGTGGGGACTGGGCAGATGCCGACCCCGTGAACCGGGCGTTGTCCGCTGCCAATTCGATTCTCTATGGGCTATGTCATTCAGCGATTGTCTCCGCTGGCTATTCGACCGCGATCGGTTTCGTCCACACTGGGAAGATGCTTTCTTTCGTTTACGACGTGGCCGATTTCTACAAGGCGGACATTACCATCCCGCTTGCCTTTGAAGCGACCGCTGCAGCGCCTTCGGCACCGGAGGCCGAAGTGAGGGGCCGTTTTCGGGGGGCCATTCGTGATGCGCGCTTGATGCGGCGCATCGTCCCTGACATTGCACGGGTCCTGGATGTACCGAAGGATATGGCAGGGGCGTCCTTCGACGTGGAGTCGGCGCTGCCCGGCTGGCTGTGGGACGAGGCCGACTGGGTGAAAGGAGGACTGAACTATGGTGGTGATGATTGTGGAGGGGACGTCTGCGAGACTGAAGGGGGAGCTCTCCCTGTGGATGCTCCAGCCGAAGCCCGGGGTCTACGTGGGGACGGTGACGGCCATGGTTCGCGATAGGCTGTGGCGGAAGGTCTGTCAGGAGAAGAGGTGTCGTGGAGCGGTGATGGTCTATCCCCAGGACAACGAGCAAGGCTTTGCCATACGTTCCACCGGTGACCCCAGCCGAAGCGTCGTGGAAATCGATGGACTTCAGCTTGTTTCAATTCGAAAAACCGTGTAATTTCGTAGTGCCTTCCCCACGCATGTGGGGGTGAACCGGGAGCGCACCGCGTTTAGATGCGATACCTGCACGCCTTCCCCACGCATGTGGGGGTGAACCGGTATGGGCGATTCTGGTTGCCCTGCGTGTTGCCGCCTTCCCCACGCATGTGGGGGTGAACCGTATCCGTAGAGTCTAGCGCATTGCCAACCGGAGCCTTCCCCACGCATGTGGGGGTGAACCGATAGAGCAAAAGGGAATTGAGCAGACGACAATGCCTTCCCCACGCATGTGGGGGTGAACCGGTGCGCGACTATCTCGAGCAGCTCGACACCGAGCGCCTTCCCCACGCATGTGGGGGTGAACCGTAACCCGCGGCCCTTCTAGCTAGCCCCGCGGCGCCTTCCCCACGCATGTGGGGGTGAACCGACGCCGGGGAAACGCCGGTTCAAATCGTCAAGCCTTCCCCACGCATGTGGGGGTGAACCGAACGGTATCCCGTTCAGTTCCCGCTCGATACCGCCTTCCCCACGCATGTGGGGGTGAACCGCTTTCGATCTGGCAACCCTTCGCGTCCCGGACGCCTTCCCCACGCATGTGGGGGTGAACCGCCGTTGCGCAGCACGATGATGCGCTTGCCCTCGCCTTCCCCACGCATGTGGGGGTGAACCGCTATTCCCCCGCCTGATGGAGGCCAACGCAATCGCCTTCCCCACGCATGTGGGGGTGAACCGCGAATGCATCACGAGACAGGAGGATCCTCGTAGCCTTCCCCACGCATGTGGGGGTGAACCGTCAGGCGTTCGCTGTGTCTGGTTGCCCACTACGCCTTCCCCACGCATGTGGGGGTGAACCGGCGGGCGATTCTGCTAGGCCGTGCGTGCGGCGCCTTCCCCACGCATGTGGGGGTGAACCGCGCGGCGCAAAGTGCGTCTGCGGGTACTGTAAGCCTTCCCCACGCATGTGGGGGTGAACCGGTCTGGGCCTGTATATCAAGTGGGCCGTTCCCGCCTTCCCCACGCATGTGGGGGTGAACCGCGCGGCAACAAGGGACTGCAGACCGGCCACACCGCCTTCCCCACGCATGTGGGGGTGAACCGGTTGTCATTGAGGCGAGCGAATACTCTGCAGGGCGCCTTCCCCACGCATGTGGGGGTGAACCGGCTCGCCCGTCGTGCAGCCGGTCGAGGAGCTGCGCCTTCCCCACGCATGTGGGGTGAACCGCTGCGGCTCCATCTGTAAGGCTTCGTTCCGCCGCCTTCCCCACGCATGTGGGGGTGAACCGCATACCGGGTACTTCGGGCGGCGGCACAAACAGCCTTCCCCACGCATGTGGGGGTGAACCGGGGGAGTCTCGCATGTCTGAACTTGCGGACGGGCCTTCCCCACGCATGTGGGGGTGAACCGACGGTGAAGCACGCAGGGAAGTCTCGTCTGTCAGCCTTCCCCACGCATGTGGGGGTGAACCGACCTCGTACTCCTTCGGGCCCCGCCCCATCGCGCCTTCCCCACGCATGTGGGGGTGAACCGAGTTCACCCTGGGCCACGTTGGGCACGCGTCGGCCTTCCCCACGCATGTGGGGGTGAACCGCACCACAAGACGCAGAACCTCATTACCTTCCACGCCTTCCCCACGCATGTGGGGGTGAACCGCTGCCATCTGATATAACGGTCCCCATTGCTCTGCCTTCCCCACGCATGTGGGGGTGAACCGAGATATGGATACGTGACCCGGTAGCATGGGAGGCCTTCCCCACGCATGTGGGGGTGAACCGCATAGCCGAAGTACGCGCCCGCCTCCAGGTCCGCCTTCCCCACGCATGTGGGGGTGAACCGGTGCCGCCGATGGAGTTGTACGACGATGATTGCGCCTTCCCCACGCATGTGGGGGTGAACCGTTCATGGTGGGCATCTACTATCTGGACGCGGACGCCTTCCCCACGCATGTGGGGGTGAACCGAAGGACAAGGCGCTGATCGCAGGCGTCGGGGCGCCTTCCCCACGCATGTGGGGGTGAACCGGAATATTCTGTGTGAAGATGCAGGTGCGGAAAGGCCTTCCCCACGCATGTGGGGGTGAACCGCAAGTCTACTTCATCAGCAACGAACAACGTTCCGCCTTCCCCACGCATGTGGGGGTGAACCGGGACCATGCCGGGAGGCGTTACAAGTTGGTTAGCCTTCCCCACGCATGTGGGGGTGAACCGGGACAGACCGTCTACAAGGCCTACCTCCTGGACGCCTTCCCCACGCATGTGGGGGTGAACCGGTTCCATTGCGCCTTGCCTGCACCGCAACCCCGCCTTCCCCACGCATGTGGGGGTGAACCGTTCTAAAGGACCACGCAGGGAAGCGCTACAAGCGCCTTCCCCACGCATGTGGGGGTGAACCGATGAGTGTTTTCGACGCCAGCGGACTCTCGTACGCCTTCCCCACGCATGTGGGGGTGAACCGGGCCGCAACTGGCGAAGTGCCCCGCTCATCAACGCCTTCCCCACGCATGTGGGGGTGAACCGGTATTCCCAACGGTGCGCCGGTGGACTCCGCAGCCTTCCCCACGCATGTGGGGGTGGACCGCGCACAGCGAAGGAAGCCGCAATAACGCTGGCCGCCTTCCCCACGCATGTGGGGGTGAACCGGTAACGCTCGTACAGATTCGGGCTTTCCTTCATCGCCTTCCCCACGCATGTGGGGGTGAACCGAGTGCTTCAGTAGCGAGGCGTGGATCTCTGACGCCTTCCCCACGCATGTGGGGGTGAACCGCCAACGCAATCCCCAAAGAGGCGTGCCCCACCGCCTTCCCCACGCATGTGGGGGTGAACCGTTGGCTATGCCCTGCCCGGTTGCGTCGGCTGGTGCCTTCCCCACGCATGTGGGGGTGAACCGTCAGAGTCAGTAGCGGCACCGCTGCCCACGTCGCCTTCCCCACGCATGTGGGGGTGAACCGGTGTAAGGAGCGCCATGACCCCCGAACCAATCGCCTTCCCCGACCGAACATGCGCAGCGGCCATCAAGCAGGTCCACAACCTTCTATTGCCGCTGCTTGTCGGCCGGTGTCGGACGACAATCAGGATGGTAGTAAAGCTTGCTCGCACGGTAATACAGCAGCTTGCTCTTGTCGTCGGTGCCACGACAACCAATGCAGAAAGCAAGCCCTGTCTGCCCTTCGAGTGAAAAGAATCTCGATCTGTCTGTCGAGGCGGCCCATGATGCCGAACGCGCCGAGGCTCACCATTCCGACAAGAAACAGGCAGGCAGCAAGTATCTGGTGCACCGCGCTCTTGGAAGCCAGTGCCGCCAGAATCGCACCGATGAAGGCAAACACCCCGACGACTCCGCAAAAGACCTTCACCTCAAAACCTCCCTCAAGCCACACCAATGTGTGCCTATTGTGTGCCTACTCAAAATCGCTGATCGCTGAAAGCTAGCGCCCCCGAGAGGATTCGAACCTCTGACCTACGGATTAGGAATCCGTTGCTCTATCCAGCTGAGCTACAGGGGCAGCATGGGGTCGTCCGGGGGTGTTGGGTGGTGCGTTGCCGGGGACCCTCAAACTCTTGTAATGACTAGTCGATCCCCCCCCTCTTTGCAAGCGTTTTTTGGCCTTGACTGGAGATCCTCCATACCCCACAATAGGCGGAAGCAGGCTTAGATCTTCGCGGGACGGAAGGGAATGACCGACGAGCAGAACGGGGACCAGAAGCGTAAGCGCCCAGGGGGACTCAAGCCCCGGTCCATTGCTAAGAAACGCCTTACTCGCAAAGAGATGGCGGAGGGCAAAGAGCTACTTCCCTACATGGAGTATCGCCGCCCCAAGGCACGCGCTGAGTGCAAGGACGGCATTCGCCCCTGCCCCTTTGTTTCATGCCGATTCCACCTCTATCTTGACGTCAATCCCGTGACCGGAACCCTGAAGCTCAACTTCCCCGGCCTCGAAGTCTGGGAGATGCCCTTCACCTGCGCTCTCGACGTTGCGGACATGGGCGGACGGACCCTGGAAGAAGTCGGCCAGATTCTCAATATGACCCGGGAACGGGTACGACAGTTGGAGGCTTCCGCCCTCAAGACCATTCGCCACGCCATTGAAGAGGATGACGAAGGCGGGGACGACGGCGGGGACGACGGCGACGACGACTAGCGAAGCCCCGTAACCCGAGCCCAGTTCACTGTTCGCATGGCCTCCTCCAGCATTTCCACCCGACCCTGCTGAAAGAGTTCACCCAGATAAGTCATTACGTCCTTGCGCAGGACCAGGCCGTAGAAACGCCTCTCCAACTCCGCCATAACCTCGGGGTCGCCGAACTTCAGATGCACTTCCGGCAGGTGCTTCTTCACATACAATATATGCCAGCCGAAAACCGACCGCACCGGCTTGCCGAAGGTCCCCACCGCGGTGTTCTTGGCCCCCACGCCAACAGCATCGTCGACGAAAGTGAATCCTGGCTTGCCCTTGTTGGCAGGGTTGAAGTCATGCTGAAACGAGTACTCCTGCTGCGCCAGCTTCGGGAACTGCGCAGTGAGCGCGTCAATCCGGGCCTTGGCGACCTCGCCATCCGCCACCGGCACCTTCGACAGTTCTTCATAAACGGCCCAGGCATCGGCCTCGAAGTCCTGCAGGCAGTAGTGTGTCTCGACATCATCGCGGCAGAGCTTAGCTGCTCCGTCGCAGCAGATGAACTGGGCATCAACCACGAAGAAAGTGTCCAAATGGTCAAAGAGGGGGAAGACCGCTCGCTCCTGGAAGAGCTGCAACCAGATCTCCTCGGGCACTTGCGCCGGCGAGTGCTCCTCCTCAAATAGCGCCTTGATAAGGCGTTGCACCAACGCCCGTCGGTAGGCAAAGGCCACCGGGAAATCATCGGCCAGCCCCTTCTCCACAGCCCGACGGACCAGCAGCTTGCGCAGGGTCAACTCCTCCCGGGCAGTCGCCTCGTCCATACCCGAGGCTACCAGGTATGCCAGGTCCGCCGCCGCCACAGGCACTCCAGGCGCAGCCTCGAAGGCGGCCTCCCCGGCGGCGGCCCACCAGGACTCCAGGGCAGCAACGTTGCCGGGCGGCTCAACGGGGGAGAAACCCACCTCATCACCACACGCCGGCAGCATGGAACCCGCCACCAGCAAACAGCAGGCAAGCAACCGAGCAGATATGTGCGACCAGTCAGTCATGACGCAGATCCTACCGCGCACACGCCCATCTTGCAACACGTCTCGATGTGACATATGATGCGCCGCAGGGAAGTGAGCGGCCATGCCAGATGCCTTTTTCGACATAGTCATCGTCGGCACCAACATCTCCGGGTTGGCTTATGGAGCCCTCTGCGCGAAGCAGGGCTATACCGTCCTGGTAGTTGGCCAGGATGCCCGACCGGCAACCTACACTCACAGCGGCGCACAGATGTTCAGGGCGAATCCTCTCTTTCACGGGTTCTCCTCCTCCTCAGTCCTCCACAGCTTCTTTCGTGACATCGGGATGCTCGCCGAAATGCGCAACCGCCCGGAGAAGATTGACCCGATTTTGCAGGTTATCTCCCCCGGAACCCGGTTCGACCTCTCGGCCCGCCCAGAGACTACAGTTGCTGAACTTGGACGCGTCTTCCCCAACACCAGTGGTGAATTGGAGCAGTTCCTGCACAGCGCCACCCGGGATGGCAAAGAAATAGATGTCTTCCTCGATGACCTGCCGCTCCTCCCCCCGGATGGCTTCCTGGACCGGCGCCGGCTGAAGAAGTACCTAGGCAAACACCCGGTGTTCGACGAGGCCGGCATGCCCCTGGCCTTCCCAGCTGAGCTGCGCTTCACCTCACCGCTGACGTCACTGCTCCTCTTCCTCTCCCGCTTTCATTCCCGGCCTCTCTCGCCCTTTGCCATCCGCCGGATGCTGCAGCACATGGTGGACGGCTTCTACGAGTTTCCCCAGGGCATCGACGGAATGAAGCGACTGCTGACAGAGCGCATTCTTTCCAACGGCGGGGCCTACTGGCCGGAGCGCAGCGTCGAACAGATTGTTCTCAAGGGTAAGAAGCTGGCAGCTTCCGTGCTCGTTCACCGGCCTCGTCGCAGCGTCGGGGTCAGACTGCTGGTGGGCAACTGCTCCCCTCGCCTCTTCTTCTCGCTAGTCCCTCAGGAGCAGCAGAACGCACAGTTCCACGGCCTTATCAAGTCGCTGCAGCCGTCACACTACAACTACGTGGTGAACTTCGCGGTGCAGCCGGACCTGATCCCTACCTGCATGGGCCGCAACGTCATTGTCAGCCTCTACCCAAAGCAGGAGACTGGCGGGGCCAACGTTCTCTGGGTACACACCAGGCTGCCGGAGAAGCACCAGGAAGACGCACCGGCGACACTCCACGTCACCACCCGGCTGGCAGCCGCCGACCTGCCCCTGGAGAAGACCCAGTTTGATCAACTCAATGAGCGCATCATCCACGGCCTCGAATGGGTCATGCCCTTCTTCCGCGACAAACTGCTAGCCACCCACAGTCCCTATATCCTGGTGGACCGCGAGACTGGAGAAGAACGCCTCGACCCCGCAGAAGTCCAGGATGTCTTCGAAACGCCCTATGACGAATGCCTCGGCCTCTCGGCGATACCCGGCCGCACCTACTACAAGAACATCCTGATGCTGGGCGACCACTATCTGGGCGGCCTCGGCCTGGAGGGCAGCATTCTAGGGGCACGGCAGGCTTTCGCCTGGACCGCGGACAAGATCATCCTGAAGCAGATCCTTCGCAAATAGGAGCTGTCAACATGATGCCCAGACACACCATCGCCGCGCTTTGCCTCGTCGCCGCCATGGTCAGCATTCCCCTTAGGGCGACAGCTCAAGAAAACAAGCCGGGCTGCCCAACGACTCCCTGCACCCTACAGGAGACAATCGAACTCACGGTCTCGACCCATGCGCTCATGGACGCCGCACGCGCGGGCCTGGGCTCCTTTGAGGCCAAGGCAAAGGCCGTGAAACTCGCCTGGATACCCACTGTCAAGGCGCAGGGCCTCTTCTCCGGAACCCCGGGCAAGTGGGGCGATGCGGTGGAAGGTGGCACGCAGTACGGGCTCGAGAACTGGGGCCCGGTGGTCCGCCTGGAGTTCTCTGCCAACATGCCCATTTACGCCTTTGGTCGCATCTCCCTCCTCAAGGAGATGGCCCAGATGGGCCTCAACGTCGGGGAAGCGCAACTCCAGATGGCTCGCAGCCAGTTGGAATTGCTGGTGGTCCAGGCAT
>CALGBT010000689.1 GCA_937884235.1 uncultured Pseudomonadota bacterium | reverse complement strand
AATCTGCTCCTTGCAGGACCAGTCTTCGCACACTCCGTTGGTGTACGTGTAGCCCGTTCCCAGTGCTGGTGGCAGGGTGACCTCAACCGTCCAGATGCCATCGCCATCGGGGTCTGACATGGGGTGGTCGCCGGGCATTCCGAAGGTATCGCCGCCCGCAACATGGGGGGTCTCCACGACTGCCACGCAGGACATATCGAGGTTGAAAGTAAGCGTGACGTTAAACAGACACGACCCATCGTCGCTGGTCGCGTCCGGGTCGTAGTTCAGCGCGTCTTCGTCGGTGCAGCCTGGCACCTCTTTAACTTCGCCAACTACCTCGCCGGAAACCTCCTCGGGGACCCCATCGACGACGGCCACCAATTCGGCCAGCACATCCTGTACGGCCTCTTCAGAGTCCGGCTGGACGGCCCCCGTATCCATGGACTTCGCCGGCTGCAACTGCGGGTCCAGCGCATTAATGTGATAGTTGCACGCAAAGCACGTAACTGAGCATCCTAAAAGAGTAATAACAGCTATCCGCATAGCCTTCTCCCAGACCTAGAACTGCATGAAAAGCCGCAGCCTGACGCTGTACATATCGTTGATGCGGGGGTTGTCATAGGAGGGTTCCAGGTCGGCTCGCGCCCAGGCGAAAACCAGCTTTCCCGTCAGCCAGGAGAAGTAGAGGGGATGGCGCAGGGAGGCAAAGGCCTGCTGATGGACGAAATGCCCCACCCTACCCGTCTGGTCGTTGAGTTGTCGGTCCCCTTGGAAGGAGTGATTGTAGCCCAGGCCGATGACTGCGGCCCAGAGCCCCAGATTGGCGAACCCGCCCACCGACAGCGTATCGATGCTCCCCCGCTCATCCACCTTGCCAAAGGGGTCAACGCGGTCAACGATGCCATAGCCGCCGTTGACGCCAAAGGCCCCGCGCACGACCTTGCTGAAATTGTCGAGATGTATCTGGAGCCCGCCGCCGAAGCCACGCTTCTCCTCCCACTGCTTCTTCCCATCTTCCTGGTTCGTGAGTTTTCGCCACTCACCGGCCACTTTGAACTTCAGCCAGCCCAGATCTACGATCCCTGCAGGCCTGATACCCACAGAATTGAATCCCAGCTCATTGCCGAAAACGGCGGCCGCCTCAAAACGCAGCCAGTCCAATGGATAGACGTGCCCGGCGAGTTGCCCAAAGCCGTCTTGCCGATAGAAAGCGTAGTTCACTTCGTAGATGTCAGGTCCATCGTAGGCTCCAAGGTCTTCCAGGGTATCTCGTTCCAGGCCTTCGCCTTTGTGGTAAACCTCCCAGGCCTCAAAACGACCCACTTGAAGGTCCCAGGAATCCCACATACCGAAACGCACCCAGGTATCGTCAGTGTCAATCTGCTCGTTCCCGGGAATTTCTTCCACGTGCGCCAGAATCTGCGCCTTAGCCTGACCAAAAACCCGTCCGTTGGTGAGCGTCGCAGTGGCATCGAGCATGAAACGCCCCTGCATGAGCCAGAACTGCATGTCGGGCTCGCCCTCAAGACCGCGCTCACTGGATTCGTAGCCGGTATCGACCCACATGTCACCGCCGAGATGTAATCCCGAAGTGCGCAGTGGCGACTGTAGCCCGTCGGGCACATAATAGGGAGAGGGCCCGGCGATACCCCACACGGTGGGCTCCAGCACCACCTCATCTGCCACGGCGACGGGGACACACGAAAGCACCATCATGAGTGCGAGCATCCAGCGTAGCATACTCATCGTTCCACCCCCTGAGTGCCCACTACGAAGCCGGCAGAAAGTGGCAGGTCATTAGCATTGGGGCCGACCTGCACCACATGTTCGATGGTCTCAACCACCCATTCATGTTGCCCCACATCGAAGTAAGCGAGGTCTCGCAGGCGCAGTGGTATCTCCACAGTCTTCTTCTCCCCGGGCAGCAATTCAACCCGGGCAAACCCCTTCAACTCCTTGGCGGGGCGGCGCTGCTTTGTCTCGGGATAGCTGACATAGAGTTGCGGCACGGCCACTCCCGCAACGCTCCCCGTATTCTCCACATCGACCAGCACCGAGAACCGCGCCGCCCGGGTGGCAACGGCACATGGCAACACCAGATTGCTATACGCAAAAGTCGTGTAGCTCAGCCCGTAGCCGAAGGGATAGAGAGGCTCGGTGCCCTGATCATCGAAGTAGCGATAGCCGTGCAAATACTCAAACTCGGTTTCATCCTGATGGTTGCCGAAGAGCGGCTCATCATCCCACTTCTTGGGCCAGGTCTGAATCAGCCGCCCCGAGAAGTTGACGTTGCCAAAGAGAAGATCGCCCATGGCTCGCCCCCCTTCCATCCCGGGGTACCAGGCCATGACGATGGCGTCGGCGCTCTTCTTCCAGGCCTCCATGGTGATGGGGCCACCGGCCTCAATCACAACGACAGTTACCGGCACCAACTTGCTGACGTCGACAATCAGCTTCTCCTGGTCAGCGGAAAGGTCCAGAGAATCGCGATCCCCTCCCCCGTTCCAGGCTTCGCCCTCGTCCTGTTGGGTCAGGGCCACGACGACAATCGCCACATCCGCACCAGCTGCGGCCGACGCATCAGGACTTGTCACCACATCCACGTCCTTGCCGGCGGCAGCCTTGAGACCGAGGAAGGGAGTGACGGCATAGCTCGGCGTCACATTGCTGCTGCCGGCATCACCCAGCCGCGGCTCCGTTGCCCACTTGCCCACCACCGCCAACCGCTCCAGCTTCGTTGGGTCAAGGGGCAGGACACTGCCCTGGTTCTTCAGCAGTACCATGGCCTTCTGTGCGGCTTCTCGGGCCAGGGCAATGTGCGCCTTGCTTTCCACCACTTCGGGATCACCGCCATACTGCTCTGACAGCAAACCGAAACCAAACTTGAATTTGATGCGGAGAATTCGCTCCACGGCATCGTCAACAAGCTCTTCAGGCACTTGCCCACTTCCTACCGCGAGTTGCAGACCTTCGTATAGATAGCGCCAGGGCATTTCGACATCGAGTCCGCCCAAGGCAGACTCGACGGTGTGAATGGCGGCGAACCAGTCGCTGACGACAAATCCGTCGAATTTCCATTCGCCTTTGAGCAAGGTGCGCAGCAGCGGTTCGTTTTCGCAGCAGTACTGGCCGTTGACCTTGTTGTAGGCCGCCATCACGCAGGCGACGTCCGATTCCTCGATAACCATCTCGAACTGGCGTGTGTAGTTTTCTCTGAGGGTCTGCTCGTCAATCACGGCATTGTTGGTCATGCGCGTGTCTTCAATATTGTTCCCGGCAAAGTGTTTCACGCACGCCGGCACGTGTTCCTGAATCCCCAGCACCGAGGCGATGCCCATGCGGCCCAGGAACCAGGGGTCTTCGCCGTAGGTTTCCTGACCCCGACCCCAGCCCGGATGGCGCAAAGTATTGATGGTGGGGGCGAGCAGGCAGTTATGGCCCAGTCCACGCGTCTCGGCGGCAATGGCCGCACCAACCCGTCGCTCAAGGTCGAGGTCCCACGAAGCGCCTCGGGCCACTGCCACCGGAAAACAAGTTGCCGTACCAGACTCCAGACGCACACCCCGCGGTCCATCTCGGAATTTGAAGCCTCTGATTCCGGCGTTCTCGTTGTCAGGCGTGGCAAAAAGCTCGGCCCCCGCCTGAAAACCGGCCATCTGCTCAACCTTCTCAG
>CALGBT010000688.1 GCA_937884235.1 uncultured Pseudomonadota bacterium | reverse complement strand
GTGATAGCAGGGTTCCTGCGTCAAGGGAGCCGCCGCCAGCTTTGCTCTGCACCGAGGCACCGCTTTGGGGGGCCTGGATTTCGCCAGCCGCCCCGTAGGGCACGTCAAAAATGGTCTTGCCGCCGCAGCTCAGGGAGATGGAGTCGTTGCCAGTGTTGAGATTCGGACTCCCGCCGTAGCAGAAGTGCCGTGGTGCCTCCAGCGCACAGCCGGTGGCTCCCTGGACCATGGCCAGGTATTCCCCCGGGGCCACAACGACGCTTTCGTCGATGCTGTAGTTACTGGCGTTATCGTCGGAGAGATCGCACCCTTTCAGTTCGAGGTAATCTGCCGTCAGGTTGAGTATCTCAAACCAGTCCTTGCCTCCTGAGCAGCCGGTGGAGCCGTTCACCATGATCTCGGTGGGGACGATATCCAGTTGCCACGGAGAGCGGGCGCACACCGGTTGCCCTGCCAGGCTGCCGCAGACGAACCCCTGTCCACAAGGCGGGTTGCAATCGCCCACTGGAGCGGTGCCGCAAGCCTGGTTGGGCAACCCCGGGGTTGCCAGATCGCCGCAGGCCGTCACGCTGGCGGAGGGGCACCAGTTGGCGCCATCAGCCGCGGTGGCTGGATTGGGCGGGTTGCCGGGGGCGCTGTTGAGCTGTGTCGAGACCCGGTTGCTGTTGTCGCCGTTGCCGGGGCTGTCCGGCTCGCCGCTCGCGCCGTAGGCAAAGGAGAAGACCACTTCGCCGGCGCATTCCAGGACGAAGGAATCATCCCCGGCATTGAGATTCGGGTTGGACCCGAAGCAAGTGTAGTTGGGTGCGTCGAAAGCACAGCCGTCAGCATCCTGCACGAGCACCAGATAATCATGGGCAGCAATGACTGCTGTTGCACCAATGGTGTAGGTGCTGTCATTGTCGTCAGTGAGCGAGCATCCGGTGAGCACCAGGGTGTCGCCCGTCAGGTTGTAGACTTCGACCCAGTCTTTCTTGCCTCTGCAGGCCTCGGAGCCATTGACCATGAATTCGGTGACCATGGCGTCATTGGCTCCCGGCACAATGGCGCAAACCGACGCCCCGTCGAGCATGGTGCACTTGGCATTGCCCACGCAGGGTGGGTCGCAGGGGTCAACAGGCCCGCCGCCGCACCCGGGGTTCTCGATGCCGGGGGAGCCCAGATCCGAGCTGGTGCCGATGGTGTGTCCGGCAGGTGCCAGTGCCCAGGCGGCCGGTGCATGGTAGTCCGTGGCCGTGGGTGTGGCCGGGAGGCGGTCGGGGCAGACCTGCACCGAGGCGTTGTCAGACGAAACCGGGTAGGGCCCGGAGCCGCTGAAGTCGAGGTTGATAATATCGGTGAGGGTGCCATCCGCATCAGGGCATTTCAGGTAGAAGGTGTCGCCACTCTGGTTGAGATTGGGTTTGCCGCCGAAGACGTAGTCGACCTCGACGTCGACCTCTTCGAGGTTCTTGCTCGACAGCACCACCAGTTGCCCCGGGCAGAGGAGCACGGGGTCCGAGATGGTGTTGTCGCCACTGGCGGTGCCGTCGCCGATGACGCAGCCCTGAAGATTGAGCCACTCGTCGCCGAGGCTGAGCAATTCCACCCAGTCGGCCTGCTCGGCATCGTCGCTCGAGCGGTACATGATTTCGGTAATCACCACTTCGCCAGGTACGGGCGTGGAACCCAAGGCCGCGCCGGAGGGAGTCGGTGGCTCCCCGGGAGTACCGAAGCCTTTGTCCCCAGGGATCGCTTCAGTGGAAGCTCCGCCCCAGGCTGCACATTCGGTGCTGGCGGCGCTGCAAGAGAAGTAGTTGGCGCGCAGCTCCATGGCTTGGTCCGAGGTGACGACGGGAGCGCTGACGAAGCCGGACCCGGGGGTACAGGGGGCATCCTTCGGGCCGAAGGTGACGGCATGGATGACCGTGTTGCTGAAGGTCAGCAGCGAGATCTCGAAGTCATTGTCGGGAATTGCCACGGACTTGGTCGTGCGGAAGACGTTGAGACCCTCCACCATCTCCTCGGGGAGTGGCTCGGCATCGATGCGGACCCAGAGGAACTCCCCGGGAGGCAGGATCACTGAACCGGGGCCACGCAGGTCGATAATGCTTGGGTTGGACCCGGGCTTGGCAATTTGCAGTCGTACTCTGCCGGTATCGATGTCTTCACTGGAGGCGTTGTAGATCTCAACCCAACGTCTGCCGCTCACGGGGCTGGTCGGTTTGGCCATGATTTCAGTGATGAGTAAGTCGCATGGTTGAATGTCGGTTTTCGGTCCGTCCCAACCCAGCGTTCCTTCCTCGCCACCCCCGCCGCAGGCCCACGACAGCAGAATAACGGCCAGAATTATCAGGCACTTCGTTTTCATCAGATGCTCCTCGGTGCGGTCACCAATCTAAAAGGCACTAGCGACTGTACTTCCCTCGATCCGGGCGCGCAAGCGTTTTACTTTTGTTTCGGCGCGGCCATTGGGGTACTATGTCAAGCGATGAACCATGGAGGCAGAAGGACCATGAGAACAAGTTTCTCCGCAAGGACGGTTGTGGTTGCCGCTCTATCCCTTTGGCTTTTCGGTTGTGGCGAAGCCTCGGATGCGAAACACAAATTCCAGGTCGATTTGGCTGAACTGCAGGAAGAGGCGGACGTTCCGGCGGTTCAGCCTGAGACCAAGACCGGATATGATCAGGTTGCCGACTTATCAATTGAGTCAGACCTGACGGGTTGGGAAGGCGTTGATTTCGGCCCGTGCAAGACCGATGAAGATTGCGACTTCGGTTATTGCCTCGAGGTTCCCGGCGGCAAGGTCTGTACTCATACGTGCATTCAGGACTGCCCCAAGGGCTGGACCTGCAAAGGCCTGGACATGGAGGATGGGGCGCTGGAGTTCCTCTGCTTGCCCGACTACTATGATGTTTGCGCGCCTTGCACTGAGGACCTGGAATGTGGAGTCGATGATGACTTTTGCATTTCTGTGGGCGGCGAAGGCACCTTCTGCGCGGTTTCCTGCGAGGTGGACGAAGATTGTCCGGAGCGGTTCGGGTGCGACAGCGTGACTACCGGTGCCGGCGAGGCTCTCATGCAGTGTGTCCCTCTCTCCGGCAGTTGCACTTGCACTGTGGCAACGGAAGGTGAAGTGCGCGGTTGCGAACTGGAAAACGAGTTTGGCGCCTGCCCGGGGACGATGATCTGTGAAGGGAAGGTGGGTTGGTCGGTATGTGATGCCAAGGAGCCGGCCGCAGAGGCCTGTGATGGCGAGGACAATGACTGCGACGGCGCGGTGG
>CALGBT010000687.1 GCA_937884235.1 uncultured Pseudomonadota bacterium | reverse complement strand
GCCGACGGAAGCGGTGGTGGGGGAGCGCACAGTCACTGGACCCGCCTTGCATTGGCGCCAGCATGGCGATGTTATTTCACATCTGGGTGTATTCAGCGCCTTGCTGCAACCGGCGTTTGAGTTCCGCAGTATGGAAGACTGCCTCTTCGAAGAATATGAATGGCACCCCAGCCACGTGGTTCGAACCTATGAATGCGGGTCACTCAGAGTGATTGAAACGACAACATACGGTGCCGAGAACCATGTTGCCGTCCGCATTCGAGTGCAGAACACTGGGGCGGCAACTGCCTTCGCCATCCGCGGTCGGGCTGGCAAGACCGGCCTTGAGACAACGGTGCAAGCGGATGCCTCCCTCCCGGGAGTTCGCCTCGCGATGTCCGGCAAGTTGGTGAACATGTGGACCGATTCCCTGGCAGTTACGTGGAATGCGGCGGTTACGTCTTCTCCCCCTGCCACATCTACGGAGATCGTTGACGAAGGCACCGCATGGTCGCTGAATTTCGCCGTTCCGCAATCTGAGAGTATCGATATCGTGCTTTCGGTGGAAGTAGCGGAGGGCGGCACCCCCACCCCGCCGGCCATTGAGCCTTTGGCGTTCTATGGGCTGGTGGCGACCATTGACCACGAGATTGAGGCCTGGTTTGAACAGGCCCCCGACCCCGCAGCAGCGACCAGCGGCGCCACCTACGCCACTTCGTGGTATCTTTTCTGGGAGAATGGAGCTTCGGCAAAGGGCAACTGGAATAGTGCCGTGGTGGTTCCCAGCAAACGGCAATATTTTCGCGGCGTCTGGCTGTGGGACGCTGCGTTCAACGCACTTGCCCTTGCGCACGGTGATTTGGAAGCACGCAACCTGGCCGTCTCCCAATTGGAACTCTTCCTGACGCATCCTCTCGCAGATGGCCATTTGCCAAGAGAGATCTGGACTTCGGATATCAATCCCGGCACCCAGCCTCCAGGGGTCCTGACGTGGGCCTTGCTAGTGCTGGACGAGAAAGCAACGGAGGCTGAGCAGACCCTGGGACTACTCTCCAAGCATTTTGACGCGCTCAAGGCCAACCATGCCTGGTTCATAGCTCATGCCGATTCCGACGGCGATGGACTGTACGAGTGGTCCGGAACAGATAGTGGTTGGGATACGAGCCCTCGCTGGGATGACGGGCCGGTGGAGGCCTTGGACCTGGCCTGCTGGCTCTACCTGGATGCCACTTTGCTGGCGGAGATCGCGCAGAAGCTGGCGCGCCTGGAGGATGCCATCGCATTCAGCGATGAGGCGGCCTTGCTCAAGCAACGTATCCAGACTGAGTTCTGGGATGCCGACAGCGGTTTCTTCTTCGATTTGCGCATTGCTGATAACTCCCCGGTGCCAGTGAAAACACCTGCCACGTTCCTACCTCTGCTGGTGGGTGCGGCGACTCCGGAGCAGGCCACTGCAGTGGCGGGGCGACTGTCGGACCCGGCAATTTTCGCCACGCCCTTTGCGTTGCCTTCAGTGGCCGCCAGTGAGCCACAGTACGATTCAGACAACTACTGGCGCGGACCAGTTTGGATTGTTTTGAACGCCTTTACGATTTGGGGGCTGGAGTCGTACGGATTCAATGCCGAGGCCTCTTCCCTGCGCACCTCAACGTACACCCTCATGGGCAACTCACCGACCACCTACGAGTACTACGATTCGCAAACCGGCAAGGGCCTCGGCGCACCGGACTTCATGTGGTCGGGTGCCTTCTATGTATTGCTGCAAGGCGAATCGCCCATTCGTTGGTAGGGCCGCCCGCTATTCCGTCACCCACTCTTCCGGCTGTCGCAGCTTGAAGTTCGCCTCGATATCGGCCAACAAATCCAGGAGCATCTCTTCGAATCGCATTTCCTTGGCAAGTTCAATGTCGCCAAAGAGGTTGGATACCTGGTTGGTGAAGAAATGGCCGTCGTTGCATTCTTCGAAAAGCTGCGCCTTTGGCACCTGAATCATGGCGCATTCCTCTTCCGGGCCGGTGCAGGCAGGATCCATGCAGAGCCGCTGCGTCTCGTCGTCGGGGTCGTGGCGGCAGATGCAATAGCGAGTATGGGTCGTCAGGTCCACCTGACAGCACTGCCCCTCAGGTACCACCAGAATGAACTTGGGAACCTTCCCCGACTGCATGAGAATATTGAAAGCCACTCCCCCCGCAATGGTATCAGCAGCAGTCATTCCGTGACCAGGCAGATAGAGATAGGCTGGGTAGCCGGGGTGCTCTTCCGGTGCCGAGGCGTAGCAGGGCGGCAGTGAAATGGAGTAGTTGTAGCGATTCTTCATGGAGGGCGAGTAGAAGGTGCGATTCTGCGTCGAACCGGCCTGTTCAAGGCAGGGCTCCCAGTCCATTCCCGGCCACCTTCTCAGTGGTACCAGGAGCATGAGGGCCAACCGGTTGAGCATGGTCACATCACTGCCCAGGTGCTTCCCGTCCCCCGCATCAATCTGCTTTTGCGTGGCGTCAGGATTCCCATACTTGACGATAATATTCTTACCAATTCCCGCCGCAGTCCAGTCGACAAGCTCCTGGTCCAGGAGCAGTAGGGTTTCACCCGCCGACGGTAGTAACGAGTCTTCAAACTCAGTATAGCCGCTGTATTCACGGCTATTTGGCACCCGGGCCTGGAGCTCGGTGAAGACCGGATATGTACCCGTGAGTGCGTGCAGCGCGTCACGAATCCCGCCGTCCATCACCACGTCCACTGCTTCCAATTCTTCTTGCGGTGCAGTTCGCAACCACTCCATCACCGATTCGTCAAGGAGGGCCTGCAGCCGGGGGTTACGCGAGTACTGGCCGTCCCCCTCGCCATGGTCGCCGGTGTCGGGAACACCATCCAGGCCGAAATCGTCATATGGTTCCCCCTCGTCCCGGAAGAAATTCCCCTCTGTGCCGACGGGGTGGTCAACCATGTGGTAGTCGTCGCCATTGGGGTCCGTCCCCGCCCCACCACCGGCGCAGCCGCCGTCACCATCTTCGGCTTCGTTGATGCAACCATCTGTTCCCACGTCTTGATAGCGCTCAAAGGCATTAATGGCGATGGGCTCATGGAAATCCCGCACTCCATTTCCGTTGAGGTCCACGGCCAGCATCACCGCCACCGGCCGATGGTGCTCCTGGGTCGGGTCATAATTACCCATCAACTCTTGGAAGTCGGGGTTGTCCTTGCCGCCGGGGACAGGCTCTTCGCCGTCGCAAAAGGTGATCAGGTCATACTTTCCCTCAGGGTTGTACTCGGCGTTGTAGTTGTACGGTTTGCCCACATGGACTGGGTTGTCGCACTTCGCAGAGGCGGGCCCGGGCTGCACCCAGTCAACCGGAACTCCTGGAGGCAGATAGGGGTGGTCAGGGTTGTAGTAGGCAAGATTGCCCATGGCTGTGAAGATCCCTTCCGTGATGTAGAAGAAGAAGTCGCGGTCGGTGGTAATCCCCGAAGTGTCGTAGTGCCAGTGGTTGAAACCAACCGAGAATTCCCAGGGATGCCGCGGCGATACCGGGCTGCACGCCAGCTCCTCGATATCGGGGTCATTGAGATTGTCCATGTGCTTTTCAAGCAACTGCAACTCGCAGAAGCCGCCATAGATCATATTGAGGAAGAAATCCTGCAGATAACGGTAGTTGATGTAACCGCCCAGCGCCGCCACCATGTCAAGGTGTCCCGGGTTGTGAACATGGAAGTTGAACGCACCAGCCCCCATGGAAACGCCGCCCATCCCCCGAAAGAGAAAGGTTCGGGTGGCTGGTGCGACGACCTCCGGGACTACCTCTGCATCAACAACCCCAACGTCGGCCATGAGTTCGAGATGCAAAGTGTCCATGACTGCGACGTGGTCGGCAGTGCCGATGTCGACGACCGCGTCAGTGCTATCTACCCCACCCCCACCACAGCCAACCAGAGCAATCACAACCAGCAAACCGGACCACCGCATGGACATCCTCCCGTATAGCCAAGACTACATGTCGGCTGTAGCCTGGCGCAACCACTCCAGGTCAGCGCCATCGAGGAGCGGCGCTAATTCTTCCCGAACGCGGGCGTGGTAGGCGTTGATTTGCTGGCGCTCGATTTTGGACAACATCTGGAGTTCGATGAGATTCCGGTCGTAGGGACAGAGAGTCAGATCTTCAAAGCCCAGGAAGCGCCCACTCTCGGTGACCTCCTTCTCAACGACGGTGACCAGGTTCTCGACTCTGATACCGTACGCACCGGCTTTGTAGTAGCCCGGCTCATTGGAAAGGACATTGCCCACACATAGCGGGGCCATTACCTTGCGCGGCGACACGCTGAAGGGTCCCTCGTGGACGCAGAGCGCGGCACCAACGCCGTGCCCAGTACCGTGCCCGTAGTTAAGCCCCGCCTGCCAGAGCGGAGCCCTGGCCAGCATGTCCAGCTGGTAGCCGTTAGTGCCCTCCAAAAACTGACTGCGCTTGAGACTGAGGTGCCCTTGCAGAACTGCAGTATAGCCCCTCTTCTGTTCGGCCGTCGGGGGACCCAGGGCAACCGTCCGCGTAATATCTGTCGTTCCATCAAGATACTGACCACCAGAGTCCACCAGGAGCAGGTCACCAACGGTAACAGAAATATTGCTCTCTTCGCTGACGGCATAGTGAACAATGGCGCCATGCCCGGCAAAGCCGACAATGGAGTTAAAGCTCAATGCAACAAATGCCGGGTGCACAGCCCGGAACTCCTGGAGTTTCGCCCAGACTGACATCTCGGAAAGTTCGACATTCCCTGCAGCCTCGTCG
>CALGBT010000686.1 GCA_937884235.1 uncultured Pseudomonadota bacterium | reverse complement strand
CGCCCTCCCGTGCGACCCATCCCCCCACGACACTGCCGAGAAAGAGCGCCACCACCCGCACGACAAAGAGCGCTGCGCAGATGTGCCAAACATCGAGCACCACGTTGAGCGCCAGCGAAGCCCCGGCCAGCATGAAGAAGGCCACATAGACAGGCGGCCCAGCATCATGGCATACCTTCGAAAACTCGGCACGATTAGAGCTGAAATTCGTGACCCAGAAACCCGCAATTACGCAAATCAGCAACGGCTGCGGTGCGACATGAATCTGGAGAATAGTGGCTGCGTGGACTCCTAGAGCCGCACACCCGGCATAGACACCAAAACCTGCCAGGATGACCAGATACTCCTTGTAGACCGTACCAATTCGCAGGCCCAGAAGCCGATGCAGAACCGCCCCTAGAAATACTCCCAGCACTCCGGAGAGCACCATCTCGCCCAGAACCAGCGCCAGATAACGCAATTGCAGTCCAACATCCGAAATCAGCGTGTCGGCCAGCGTTGAAGAAAAGCCGAACAGGGCAATGACCACCACATCCATGAAGACGGTGACCCCAACGACGGTTTGCGTAAAGGGGCCCTTTGCTCGCAGTTCCTTGACTAGAGCAATCGCCGACGACGGCGAGCGCGCGACCAGAATAGTGCCGGCCAGAAGGGCCACACCCGCTCGGGCGCCTCCTGACATGCCTGCCATAAAGGGCACCAGGTCGGCCAGCAGGTATACAGATATGGCACCCAGTGAGAAGGTCACGACAAGTTGCCCAAGAGTTACCCAGGCGATGGACTTCAGCCGCGCGCGAAGTTCTTCAAGATGCAACTCGTTGCCAGCAGCCAACGCGATAAAGGCGAGGGCCAGTTGGTCAACGAAGTGGAGCGAGAGAACCGCCTGCTCGTTGATGAAATCGAGACCGTAGGGACCAACCATAATCCCCGCCGCCAGGAAACCGCTGATGAGGGGCAGCTTCCCGCGGGCAAAGTAGTCTCCGATCTGTCGGGCCGCCAGTGCCAGAACCACAAAACCGATCACTGAGGCGGCGAAAAGGTATGGCTCGAACATAGGGGACCCATCCTTCAGCGACTCAAAGAGCCTGATGGTAGCAGATTTTGGGGCGGTGTGACAGAACTACGCTGCCAGCCAACGCATAAACCAGCGGACCGAAAGCCGCTTGATCAGGGGCAAAAATAGCACTGCCCAGTAGTGACCGCACGGCAAACGCATTCTTGGCGGCCGGCCCAGAGACTCCCACAGTCGACGCTGTAACGGGTAGCGAACAACCCGATCCAGCAGTGATGCTACGACCAGGATGCGCTGGCGTTCAACCTGGACCTGGGAAGCAAAGGAGAGCGGCTCCCAGTCTTGCAAGACCCTGTGATAGAGTTCTTCCAGTGCCGCCTCAGGAACTTCGAGCCGGGCAGCCAAATCCCGCCGAAACTCGTTAATCTCCTCATCTCGGGCCGTCACAAGTATCTCGGCCAGAGGGCCTCCTCCCATGACTAGCACCAACGCCTCAAACCCGGGCACTTTGGCGGCAACCACGGTGCCGATAATGGCCCCCATACTGACGCCGAAGAGTCCCATCCGAGTGACCTCCGGGGCCATTTCTCGCCAACGCCTGATGCCCTCCTGCACATCTGCCGAGTAGGCTTCCACGAGGGTCGCCAACGATTCGGGCGCGCGGCTCGCAACCAGCCATTCGGCACGCCGCTCAAACCGCAGCACCGAGAAGCCGTGCTTGACAAAGTGCTCGGCGAAGAGCGTGGAGACTTCGTACTCTGCACCTTGAATGGGAAGAATCACGATCCCCAGATGGGACCGCTTGCCGGTACCTCTGTAAACGTGCGCCACCGTTTCCGTCCCGGGGACCGACGCGGCTTCGGTGGTGCTCACACGAATGGTCTCGAAAGAACCGGCAGACAAGGGCCTTCTCCCGCTACTGAAGGGCTGGCAAAGCTAGTTGCCGACACATTGGGTCATGCAGGTATTGAGATTGACCATGGGAATCTTGCAGCAGGTCAGGCCAACCGCGCAATCGGCATCAGTTCCGCAATCGCAGACGTTGGCCAGCACGAAGCCCCATGCCCCGACCTCCTGGCAAGTCTGATCTGCGCCGCACTCATTGTCGGTCTCGCACTCGGAGAGGCAGATGGCATAGAAACCGCCGAGGTCGACGCAGGTCTGCCCACCAATGCAATCGTCGTTCGACGTACATTCAGCTGGCGTGCCGCCTTGGCAATCTTCCTTACAATTCCACTGGTTCTCACCATCGCCGCAGATACCGTCGCCGCAGTCGCCGGCCCCGCCACAATCCTCAGGACAACTCCACTGCTCGCCCTGCTGGCATTCCCCATCACCACAATTGCCGGGGCCACCCTGGCAGTCTTCAGAGCAGTTCATGGGATTCTCGCCCGGTTCGCAATCGCCGTTGCCGCACTCCGGACCCGGGCCATCACAATCGTCGGGGCAGTTCTCAGAGTTCTCACCCTGCTCGCACTTGCCGTTGCCACACTCCGGGCCCGGTCCATTGCAATCAGCGGGGCAGTTATCATGGTTCTCACCCTGCTCGCATTTGCCGTTGCCACACTCTGGGCCGGGGTCTTCGTCGCAGTCCTTGGGGCAGAGCTCGAGCGTTTCTTCGCCGTTGCATTCGCCGTCACCGCAGAAGGGGGGACACTTGCCGCAGTCCAGCGGACAGTCCTGGCAGTTCTCCTCACCGTTGCACGAGCCATCGCCACACAGGGGTGGACAACCACCGCAATCGGCCGGACAGGTGGAGCAATCCTCCCCCTCCGCACAGACACCGTCGCCACAATCGTCGGTCACTTCCTCGCAATCTTCTGGACAGAGCGCATGAGACTCGCCGGCCTGGCAGACCCCGTCCCCGCAAACAAATACGCACGGACCACAGTCCTGGGAGCAGAAGAAGCAATTCTCGGTGGGCTGGCAAATACCATCGCCACATTGGTCCAGGAAGCAGTCGGTGGGACAACCAGCGCCGTCCTCCCCGGCCTGGCAAATACCGTCGCCGCAGGTCCCTTCGCCGCCACAATCCTGCGGGCACTTGCCGTCGGCCTCTTCAAGCTGGCAGAGCCCATCGCCACAGGCCGCCGCAGGGGCGCAATCCGCCAGGCAGTCCGCCGAGCTTTCCGTCGCCTGGCAGATGCCGTCGCCGCAAACTGCCCCAACCGGCACCGAATCGTCTTCGGCGGTGACATCATCATTGCCCTGAATGCCCCCGTCACCAGTAACCAGCAAGGGGTCATTGTCGGAGCCGCAACCGCCCAATAACATGAAAGAAGCAAGGATGGACAGTGTCAGGAGACGGATTCGAAGATTGAGAGATGATGAGCAAGTCATGACGTTCTCCTCAGGCTGGTCACCCAGTCCTTCACGGCAACAAAATGCCAGATGGTGACGCTTGGTGTCAACGATGCGTCGCAAAAAAAGGGGACGAGGGCACGCCAGGAGCCTACCACGCGATGACGATTTTGCCGTTGCCGGTGTTGCTCCCTGCAGTCGTCACGCCGTTGGCAACGCCGCCAACATAGCCGGACCCACCGGCCCCGGCCCCGGCGCAACATCCGTTGGCCGAGCCGCCACCCCACCAGCCACCGCCGGATAGAGCCCCTGCGGCACCTTTTCCATGCACA
>CALGBT010000685.1 GCA_937884235.1 uncultured Pseudomonadota bacterium | reverse complement strand
GCGAGCGTAAATTATGCGGACGAGTGTCTCAAATCTATTGACAGGTTCCGCAGGCGATACGGTGACGGGCGGTGATGAGATGCGAGTCCGAGGGGATACCGAGGATGGTGGACGGGGGGAAGTGGGCCCCGGGGACTTGACCGTAGACTCGGCAGCGGGGAGTGCGCTTGAAGTTCCTCAACTCATGGCGATTGCCGAGAGACCTGTGGAGCCTTCCTTCCCGCCGCAGTTCGAGACCTGTGCCCTCTACCTTGAGGAGCGCTGCGTCGAGGGAAAGCGGCAGCGCTGCAAGATCTTCGATGGCGGGCAGGGGGACTGGGCTGACGAAGTTCCTGCCATGACCCATCAGGCCTTCATGTTCGACCGCTACTACGACCTCTACCATGATGTCGAGGGTCAGACCATGGATGCCCACTTCACCACTGTCGTGCCCTATGGAACGCCGGAATCAGAGTGGTCGAAGTCGGAGTACTTCGAGCGCTACGATGGCTATGGGGACGCGTCGGGATGGACTGGCACCGCGGTGTGGGCCGCGGCGGCTCGCTATCGGGCCACCGGTACGACAGCAGATTACCAACGCATGCTTGCCAAGCTTGAAAAGGCGGTCTTCCTCTATGAAGTAACCAACGTCCCCGGGCTCATCGCCAGGTCGCATGGAGCGATGCTGCCGGAGGGTGCTCCCAATCCTCATGGCAACTGGGGCCGAGCCATTCGTCACTACAATCCTTGTGATGGTACGGACGGCCATTTTTGCTATCCCATTGAGGTTGAGTTCCTCGACCGGATTCCGGATTACTACGCGGGGGGAGTGGAAATTGACGATACTCACTACGACACATCCCCTGCCTGGCAGGGCGATGCCTCCCGGGACATGTATGTGAGAGGTCTGCCCGGACTGATGCTCGCCTATGACATGTTGGGGCCGGGGGGCCGTGAAGATGCTGTCAGAGAGGCCATGCGGCTGGAGTTGCCCTGCACCCTTAATCGGATGAAGCGAGGACGGATCTACAATCTGGACAAGAATCTGGAGGTCAAGGAGATCCTCCAGGGGTACCTGGCTGGGCCCAACATGCTGCTGGAGCCGGGCGAGGAAGCGGTCTTCACCGCGGCCGATGAGTTGGTCTTCTTCGCCATGGAGCAGCCACACCCGCTGCACTGGGACCTTTTCGAGCGGGAGTGCCCCGATGGCCCCCCCATGGAAATTGACCCCAATTTCGAGCTTGATGCTACGGACCCCATGTTCCTGCTCGATCTACTCTCTCTTTTCGCCAAGGAGGGAGGAATGGGGGACCAGCCTCTGGCATGGACTCAGCACCCTGCCGTGCGAGGTGCGGATACGGTCTTCATGACCTCCTGGGCGCTAACCGCGCACTATCTGACTGGCGACCAGCGCTACCTCGATTTTCTGCAGGACCTGATGGAGAAGGTGCCTTACAGGTCGGTCATACACACCTATGGAGCGCTCCAGCTGCCACGCTGGTGTGCACCCCATTTTGCCCCCAGTCTGATCTACCCCAGCCTTTATCATCTCCTCGCCAGAATCGACCCGCAGCAGTTTCCCAATTACTGGGAGATGCTCTCCCTCGCCGTGGTGATGGAGGGTCGGCAAAAGGATATTGCCAACCGCGAAGATTGTCTCTTCGGGATACTGTATGAGCGCATGACCAATGCCATGACGGACCCTGACAAGGTGGCATATGTGGAGCATCATGCCGAGGTGCTGGCCACCTACGGAATGTCCACCGAGGATAAGCTCGAGCCCGACCGCAATGTGCCTCGCAACTTCATCGATACCCCGGATCCGGCGATTCCTCTGCTGGCCATTCCGGCGGTGGATTTGGCGCTCTGTACTGAGCCGGCCGTGGTCATGGGAATCACCTTCCCGGCCCCAGGCCTCGAGGACGACTGGCCTCGAGCGGTTGAGGCCGTCCCGCTGCCCAAACGGGTCGGAGGTGCCTTCCTCTGGCAGATGGACCCGTGGATGGTGAAGCGGGAGTACGGGGGGACTGGCATGGACCGTCAGTGGCCCATGCTGGGCATGACCACGCCCTATTGGGTCGGGCGAATGGACGGCATCATTACCGAGGGCACGGGTCTGACGCTGGGGTGGCTGGAGATCGAGGGAGAATGCCCGTAGTCTCAGCCCGCCTTCCCTTTCGTCGACGGCCTCCACCTTGACACCACCCCGGCACAGTGGGACTATTCTCGAAGGCAGCGGGGACTTTCCCGGGTGGCGCGCAGAGGCGGATGATGAGCCGGCTGACTCAACTGATTGGCAAACACCCGGCGCTGCTGACGTTGCTGGTGGTGGTATCGCTGGTGGTGCTTCCCGAGGTAACGCTCCGGGCGTTGCGTTGGCCCCCTGCAGCCCATTGGCACGACGAACTGCCCCCCAATCCAACTTACCTGTGGGTCTTGGACCCGGGCATCTACCGCCATGGTTCGCAGACGACGACGATTAACCTGGCGGGGATGCGGGGGCGTCTGCCCGGTGACGTTGGCGAGGGCCAGCGCCGCGTTCTGCTGGTTGGTGATTCGAGCATTTTCGGGTGGGAAGTGCCCGACGGCAGCACCCTTGCAGAATCGCTGGAGAAGGAGCTTGGCAATCGCGTCGCAGTCTTCAATGGCGGAGTCCCAGGCTACTCCACCGAGCAGTCGCGGCGGTGGCTCGATGATTTGCTCCCGGCAACCCGCCCGCAACTTGTTGTCATTGCCAACCAGTGGTCGGACAGCACGATTTCCGCCTTCGTCGACCGTCAGTTGATTGAGGAGGCTTCTACCTTCGGCTACCGCGTTCGCTACCACGCCTTGCGTCTGGCGAACTACGCGCGCTTGTGGCGGGCAGTCCGCTATGCGACTCGTGGGTCCGGGGGCGATACGGCTTTCCGGCGGGCCATCGACGGCCTGCTATCCAGCCACAATGTCGGGCAGGGCAAGAGCCGGGTTCCCGTTGACGACTATGCGAGCAACCTCGCGGCCATGGTGGAGCAGAGCCGGCAGGCCGGCGCTGACGTTATTCTGTTGATGCTGGCGTGTCCCATGGACCTGGCCTCAGGCAATGCGGGAATCGGTGAGGGGGCTTCGATCCTGGCTTTCCGCCATGCCATGGAGAAGGTTGCCAACGAAACTGGTTGCCCTCTCATTCGAGCCGAAGACCCGCTTCGCTCAGCCGGTCTCCCGGCCAGCGCCCTCTTCGTGGACAACATTCATCCCTCTGCCGCGGGGCATGCTGCCATCGCCCAGGGCCTTGCCAGGTTCCTGATGGACCACGGCTGGGAGCAGGGAGGGACGCTTTGCCAAACGACGGATTCTTCAGCACTGAAGTGAGATGAACCAGAGGCAGAGGTGATTGATGCGAACTCTATCCTATCTGTTGCTGTTGGGCCTCTTGACCAGCGTGTCCTGCAGTGCATCGTCGTCCAACGCGGTAGACGTCGCCGAGCCGGACAGTGGCGCAGTGGATGCCCTCGAGGTGGTGGCTGACCTGCGCAGCGACTCGACGCCTGAGGCGACCACGGATGGGACGGCTGACCTGCCGTCACGCACGACGCCGGGTGGTTTGCCGTTGGCGTTGCCCTTTGTGCTGGAGCGACCTGACCGGGGGGAACCGCTGACGCCGGCGGAGGTGACGGCATTCACGAAGCGGATCACCGGGCTTTGGTTGCAGGTGGACTATTTCAACTGGGTCTATGAGACCTCCCATGGCGTGGACGACTCCACCGGTTTTCCCGACTACCTTATCTGGTGGCATGATGTTGATGCGGTGAAGGAGGGGAACAAGGTCACTTTCATGAACCAACCGGCCTATGGCGGCAGCCACAACAATGCGGAGCCGACGAATCTGGTGCTGGTGGAGGCACTGGGCTTCTACCTCGCTACCGGGGATGGTGCAGCGGGTGAAATCGTCGAGCAGTTCGCCAAATCCAACGTTGCCCTCATGAAGGGTTTTGTCTTCGATGACAAGGACCCCCTGGACATGCTCCTGGCCCGCAATATCGTTACGTTCAACCACGACTTCACCCTGCCCAGCGGCAAGCAGAAGGCAGTTGATTACGGCGGTTGGTACTTCGCCTACGAAGGCTGGAATGCGGACCGCTTCAACTACCCGAACAATCCCACCTGGGGGGACATCTGGGTCACCAATATGCGTTCCAAGGACGATGTGCCCTATCTCTATCGCGCCGCTGCCTGGCTTCCCTATGTCATTGAGTTGACGCCCGATGGAGAGGTGCGAGATGCCGCTGTGGAGATGCTCGATTTCACCCGACGATTCGCCAAGGACGTAGTTGATTCGGGCTGGAACATTCGCACCAAGGATGCCAACGGGCAGGCCTATATAGTGGAGGAGCAGGACCTCTTGAGCCTCAATGACTACGTGGAGGTAATTCCTGACGCAGAGTGCCCGGCCCGGCTGGCTACTGCCTATCTGGGGTACGGGGACAGTCAGGGAGTGGATTGCGGCAAAGGCTACGGCAGCCTTTACGAAGAGTTGGCTGGCAGCATCAACTACTTCAACTATCAGATCGTCGACCACTTCCATGTGGCGGCCGCGCACCTCGCGCTGACCTCTGGTGACGAGGCGGCCGCCGAGCAGTTGGTGATGGGGCTGGGCGAGCG
>CALGBT010000684.1 GCA_937884235.1 uncultured Pseudomonadota bacterium | reverse complement strand
CATCGATGGCAGGCAATTGGGCGGTGGCGGGGGGGGGCAAGAGATGCTCCAGGTAGGGCGCAAATGCTTGCAGTTCAGCCCAGAGCGCAACGAAATCCTCCGCCGCCATGAACCGCTCTGCGACCAGCCTGGCCCCGGTCCGATGAACTGGTTCCAATGCGTTCACCAACTCTCCCAGCAAGGGTCCGGCCGCAAGCTTCGCCGCAACCCCGCTGGTGCCGATGGCCAGAAGGATTTCCTCGAAACGCTCCATGTGGGTTCCGACCATGGCTAGACCCGCTCTTGACGCAGTGCTGCGCCCGGCAGCAGATTCACCTGAACACCGGCTGCCCCCAGCAGGCGCAAAGCTGCCCTGATGGACAGTTTTACCTGATTGTCCATGCGAAGCACAGCAGAAAGGTCGAGAGACACCTCCGGCGGGCGAACGGTCAAAAGCCCTCGTAGTTGCGCTGACAACTCATCCCAGGCGGCACTGCGCCGATGGAGCACCTGAGCGGTTGGTCGCAACACAAACTCATGGTCGGCCAGACAATCCGGAGCTACACAATCCGCCCCTTCGGCCACTGGGAGATGGGGGTCCACGGGCCCCTCCGGCAAGGACGCCTGAAGGTCCGCACGACTCGCCGAGGATGCCAGTGCAGCTCTCTGTTGCTCAGTCTGCCGGACGGCTTGAGGCAACCCATCGTTGCCGAAGACCGGCAGCACATCCACGGCCGGGGCAAGGCTGGTGTATTCGCTCACCAGGAAGGTCTCATGTGGCGCGACGGCAAGCAGGCCCGGTTTCGCCATCGCCTTGACCAGACGTTCTAAGACCTTGGCCGTCGCCACCGGCGTCATGTAGGTGAGGACGTTCCGGATCATGATGAGATGATAGGGGCCCTCCGGGGGACCCTCGGTAAGGTTGCACCAGACGAATCTCACCCGGGACCGGAGGGCAGCGTGAAATCGCACCGTACCGTCATCGTTTTCTTCCAGGTAGCGCTGCCGCCAGGGGTCCGGCAACTTCGATGCGTCACGAGCCAGATAGGTACCATGGCGAGCCAGCTGCAGGGCCTTGGCATTGACATCCACGGCAACCACATCGAACCCGTTGATACCGTAGTTGGCAGCGAGGAGCGAAGCGAGAGTGTAGGCCTCCTCGCCTGTTGAACAACCGGCAATCAGGGCCCGCACAGGGGCCCGCTCCGCCACCCGACGAAGATTGGGAACCAGCCATTCCCAGACCCGGGCATGGCGGTAGAAGTGAGTGTGACCCAGGAGCAACCGGCCGATGAGCCCTGCCAGTTCCTTACTATCACCAGCTGAAGCGACCAGTCGGGCAGCGTACTGAGAGGGCTGGCTGCCCAGTCGCCTTGCCTCCTCAAGCAGAGCCGTACGCAGGGTCTCAGTGAGCGGTCTTGACACCAGGCCGAAGCGCTGCTCAACAGCGAGCATCAGCGGGGCGAGCAACTCATCTGACAACATCGGTCACCTGACTGCCCAGCAGGTCCAGTTCCTGGCGAAGTGCGACTATCGGTGGCAGGGCGAAGACGCGTTCAAGTGAGAGCAGCATCACCGCCTCATCCTCGACCATGAAAACCCGGTCCAGTGCCGCGAGAGTCGGCGTTTGATCGGGGAGTGCGCCGTCTCGGTCCTCAGAAACTTCGAGAATATCAACTGGTCGGTCCGCCAGGAACCCTGCACGGAAAGGAGCATACTCCCCCACCACGACCATGTCCGGGGGCGACTCCGGACGCGGGAGATCAAAGAGCACCGAGAGGTCAAATATGGGTACCGCTTCACCCCGGAGATTCATCAATCCGGCAACAAAAGGAGGGGCCCGAAAAACTGCACTTATGTGGGTGACAGAAACCACTTCGCGCACGCCATCGACATGAAATGCCACATCCCGTCCCGACACCCTGAACCGCACGATCTGCATGGTCCCCTCAGCTTGCCTATTGGAGTTTCTCCAGCATCAACCGCATGATTCCGTCGTTGTATTTCTCGATTCCCTGCTCCAGGTACTTGCGGGCCGCAGCCTTGTCGCCCATCTGCCTGTAACACTTGGCGATGCCTATGTAGGCGTTGCGGAAGCCACTGATGGAGATGGCCTTGTCGTAGAATTCCACGGCGGCAGAACA
>CALGBT010000683.1 GCA_937884235.1 uncultured Pseudomonadota bacterium | reverse complement strand
CCCATTCTGGCCAATGATCCGCATCTGACTCACCTGGTTCCCTCCATGTTCTACCAGCAGCATCTCACTACCCCGGACCTGGATGTCATCGGCATCACCGTCCCGGGTGTGCCCTATGTCCTCATCGGTCACAACCGCCACGTTGCCTGGGGGCTCACCTCCGCGGTAGCCGACGTCTGCGACCTCTACCTGGAAAAGCCCTCCCCCGAAAATCCCGCCGAGGTCATGGGTCCGGTCGGCCCCGAACCCCTGGTGCGAGAATCCGTGGTCGTCCGCATCCGCGAGAAGAAGAACAGCTTCACCAGCCGCCGCTTTGCCCTGCGCAGAACGCGCCGCGGCCCCCTCCTCAATGACCTCTATCCCGGGTTGCTGCCGGAGCGAGCGCCACCCGTCTCAGTGCGCTGGGACATTCGGGGCGTGGCCGAGGGTTTTGCCGGCTATCGGTCCGCCAACCTGGCCACCGACCTCGACTCCCTCTTCACCGCCCTCCACCAGGTCAAGGCTCCTGTCAATACTGTGCTCGCGGCCGATACCACCGGTGCAATAGGCCTCTCCACCACCGGTCGGGTGCCCCTGCGTCGGCACCATCGCGGAACCTTCCCGGTTCCCGCCTGGCAACCCGAGTATGACTGGCCCCAGATGATCGACACGGACAAGATGCCCAAAGTCATTGCCGGCAAAGAGGGCAAACTGGCCCACGCCAATAATCTCATGTTTGACATGTCCCGCTCCCCGGTCCTCTTTCAAGTCGACTCGGCCCCCTCATACCGATTGGAACGCTCCCTGGAACTCATAGAGGGGCCCGGTCCCTACTCCACCGAAACGGAGCTGCAACACCAATTGGATGTCCAGTTGCTGCGAGGGAGGAAGATCGCTCCCATGCTCCTCGCTGACCTCGCGGAAGGAGAGTGGAACGATACTGAGAGAGCTGCCCTTGAAGCTTTGCGGGCCTGGGACTACCAGGGAGCTCCCGACCGTCCCGGGGCTGCAATCTTCTTCTCCACCTACCGACACGCGGCCCTCACGGCATTGTGCGACGAGGTCTCTGGCCGAGCATATGCTTTTATTCTTGCCTTGCCCTATCCCTACGTCGCCTTTGACCACTGGTTTCTTGATGCCGAAAATCCCGCTTGGGACCACCGGGGTACGCCGGCCGTAGAGCGCCGCGGTGATGTTGTGCGGGCCGCCTTTGCCAAAAGCGTACGCGAATTGGCGCAGGCCCAGGAACCCGACCCATCCGCCTGGCGCTGGGGGGCTCTCCACTTTCGCGAGTTCAAGCACCTCTTTGGTAGCAAGAAGGCTCTGAGCAAAGTCTTCAATCTCCCCCGGAGCGAGGTCGCCGGCGGCGAGGATGCCCTCGCCCGGAGCCACTTTGCCCTGGGTAATGACGAGACCCCTTTCCGTTCCGTTGGTGGCGCAGTTTTGCGTATGGTCATCGACCTGGCTGACCTCGAGCATGGACGTTGGGTCATCGAGACCGGGGCCTCAGGATGGCCCGGCTCCCCCCACTACCAGGATCAGCATGAACTCTGGCGGGACGGCCAAACCGCTCCCATGCTTTTTAACTGGGACGAGATTAGCGCGTCCAAAACCGCCATTCTCTCCCTGGAACCGGCCCCAGATAATGAAGACCAGCCTCCCGATACGGTGGAACCTGTGGTTACGCCCTGATCCACGACGGCGCAGCCGGTCACAGCCTGTACGAAGTTCGCAAGGCGACGAAGATAGTTTGAGTAGCGGAAAGCTACGAGGGCCTACAACACACACACACAAGCAAGGGCCGGGGCGCCAGTTAGTGTAGTTATTCTCGCCGGTTACGCCGGGACGTGAGGCAGGCCCGTGGCGGCCAATCCGCTTAGAGGCGAGAGTGCTATGGGCTAGGCAAGGACAGGAAGCCCGTCAGGGTTGCTTCGGTGTGGTCAGGAGCGCAGAAATGATGGGTACGCAGTAGCTAAAGGCTGTATTGGGCCTAGCAGAGCTCGGCTCTAGGGGTTCAGGACAGACCTGACCGCAAAGCAATCTGCGAGGATGATTTCAGCAGAGACCGGCCGGGGCTAGCTGGCCGCCATATCCAGGGGCCGCCCAGGGCTTTCCTGTGGCGAGGCAGCCGAGCATCCGACTTC
>CALGBT010000682.1 GCA_937884235.1 uncultured Pseudomonadota bacterium | reverse complement strand
GCCCGAGAGGGTTGCCCTGAATTCGAGGCGACCACGGGTGACCTATCCAAGGAGCGCCTGGGCCGTCTTCACGTCGGTGACCAGGTAGTCAAGGTAGCGTGCGGCGGCGCGAATGGCCGCGACTTTGTGCAATCCGCCGGCAGCCCCAACCACGCGGGTGGCCGGTAAACTGCTACCGTAGCGAAAGGTGCGGTCAAGAATATGAAAATCGGAGTAGGTGAAGACGTGCCGGAAATATGGCAGGTCCTCCGCCTCCCCCTTCCATACCGGCTTCCCGACGCTGTCAATGGGCCAGTATGAGATCTCGCCGACAACTCCACGCTCCTTGAGCGCCGAGGCGTCACTGGTTACGACATGGGTCAGGAAGTCGAAACCGGGAGTAACTCCGGCGCTTTCAAGCTGCGGTGTCAGTGCCCCAACGCCGACAAAGATCCAGTTAGCGTTGAATGCCTTCGAGAAGAGTCGCTCGTCCAGCAACTCCTGGACCCTGGCCCGGCCAATCTCTTTGACCAGGCCGGGAAGCAGCGTGTAGGCCGTCCCCCGGCACTCGGGAAACTTGTCCAGGAAGAGCGTCGTAATGGAGGCCGGACTCATGATCCGAAACTCATCCACTGCGACCACGGAGTCAGTATAGACCTTGAGGTTGGAGTAGCTCTCGTTGATCATCTTGATCATTTCTCGAATGGTCATGGAACACGAGAAGGTGACCGACTCACCATCCCGCACATTCTCATCGAAGAAGCGAGCTGCCTGGTAGCCGATGATGTTGCGCAGAATATCGGTATCGTAAGAGCGGTAGGGACTGCCAACCACTACGGCCCCGTCAAGGTCTAGGGCCTCTCGCAACTCGACCTCAAGTTGTCCGTTGCGGGGCAGCGCCACGTTAATGTCCAAGAGCTTGTAAGCGCCCTTCTTGAGATTCGTAATGTCCTTGGGGTAAAGGGGGCCAACCTCGTCTTAGGCGAATTCCGACTTCAGGTGGTCCACGATTTCCTCGTTGGAGGGGAAGGTCGAGTGGACGCCAAAATAGCCTCGGATATACTCGGCGATGGCCAGCTCTTTCAGCGTCTTAGGTATGCTCCTTGGTCTGCGCACCATAAGTTCTCCTCCCGCCAGGTGCCACAAGGTTCTACTGCCCGGCGGAAACACCAGGACAATTGATAGCTTTAACCCGTCAGGATTACAAGAGTTGGTCCCAGGAAAAACGGCGAAGCGAAAGTATCCAGGAGCGGGCAAGGTCTACTTCGACTCCCCTCTCGAGGCAGGTGCCAAATGCTCTCAGAGCCTCCTCCATATCACCTTCTCGAACCCATAACAGCCCGTCAACGAAAGCTGCTGGGTAACCCGGCAACCGCGCCGCGGCCACACCCAGGAGTTGAAGCCGACGGGCAAGGCTCAGGTGCTCCGATGCTTCGAGCTTCCAGAGCAGGGTAAGTCGGGTCTCGGCGGGAGAGAGCACAGCTTCGGGGAGCAAACCGGCAAGCATGGCCCAGCGCTCTATCCAGAGGGTGCGAGCCACCAGCAAGCGATCTCGGTCAGGAGCGTGCTGGTGACCCAGCAGCCCGGCATTGACTGCCCGTTCCAGAAAGCGCCCGGAGAGAGCCCGCACTCGCCTCAACGCATCATCGTCAGCATTCTGCTGGAGCCAATCCTGCATGGACAGACGACTCTCATACTGTGCCCGGGCCAACTCCACGAGGGCGGTGTGCAACTGCTCCGCCAGATAGCCGCCCACGGCAAGGTAAGACTTGGTACCATGAGCATCCACAAACTTCCTGGCCACCCCCGCGAGCTCACTTTCGAGCAACAGCAGCCCTTGCCGATACTCACTGTTGTCAAGACCGGCCGCGGCCTGATTGTAGCGCATCAGCCTGCGCACCAGTTCGGCCCTGCTCTCGCCGCTCGGCAACGCCGCCACTCTGCTGGCGGGCAGTTGCAGCAGTTCCTCCAGAGCTGCCCCGCCAGGACGCCAGTATTCTAGTACCGCAGAAGGGGGGACCGCGATTCGGTGCGTGGCAATGCCCGACCCAGCCACCAGCAGCAGCATAAACGAGACCAGCGTAGTGGCGAAGGAACTGGCCTGAATGCCGCTCATGAGTCCTCCTTCGCACCCGGGCAGCGACCGCCCGATTCGTCCAGGAAAGGACGCAAATGATCAGGCACCTGCAAGGGTAACTCCGGCGCCACTGGCACCACCCCCAGCGTCGGGTAATAGAGAGACCAGTACATGGGCGTTACCCCCAGAATCCGCTTCAAGTACCCCACTGTGTTGGGATAAGTAATCTGCTCGATGAAGGTATCTGAGTTGAGCCCGGCAAAACGGGACAGCCACCACGAGGCCGTACCGGGGCCGGCATTGTAGGCAGCCAGCGCCACCGCCCAATTGTCATGGTGACGATGGATCAACTCGCGGATGTAGATACTGCCCAGTTGGAGATTGCGCATGGGTTGTTCAAGGTCGCGCCGCGACACCGGACCCTCGCCCAGGCAAGGAACGGCAACGTTGTTCCCGGTGTTCATCTTGACCTGGAGCAGGCCGATGGCCCCGGCATGGGACGTGGAAGAGGGGTTGTAGTTCGACTCGAAACGAATAATCGCCGCGGTCAGGGCCTGGTCCAGACCGGAGCTGGCATGCCCGTGCAGAATCGCTTCGACGTAGTTCAGGCGCAAACTGGTCCGCCACATGCGCGCACCCTGATGCCACGGGGCCGGCAGCATCCCGTTAGCACGCCGGTAACTCACTGCGTTGCCAATGGAGTTGCTGCGAAGATAGCTCGAGAGCATCAGTTCTCCCGTGGCCGGGCCCAGGATGCCCTGCCCCGCCAGCCGTCTGGCGCCCTCATAGGCTTCCTCCCAGAAGCCCATCTTGAAGAGCTCCACGACTGATGCGTAGTCGGCCGGCAGCTGCGCCTGTGACGAGACCGCCAGCGGGCTGACTTCGAAACGGGCGGGTGCGGCAGGTTCCACATCAACTCCCAGTTGTCCCAGGCGATAGCCTGACAGCACACCGTAATAATCCCCTGGGAAGAGTCCGTTCAAGAGTTCAAACGCGCCAACTGCAGGCTCGGTTTGACCCGACCCCAACTGCGCCTTGGCCTCCCAGAAGAGAGCCAGGGGCCCCCAAAAGACCCATGGCGACTGCTTGCTGAAGAAGTGCGTGCGAGCGAGGGTCTCCCATTGCCTTGCCGCACCCTCCCAATCGCCGCTCAGATACATGACAAACGCGGCAAGATGCATCGCCTCGGCAAGATCCTCACCGGGGCAAGAGGTCTCCAGAAAGTCAGTCAAAGCAGCAACTGCTTGCAGCGGCTGTCCCTCGCGCAGCGAAATCTGGCCAATCCGCCCCGCGATCCGCCGGGAAAGGGGAAAGTCAGGGTGGCGCCGAACGATCTCGGCGTAGAGGTCCCGCGCTTCCAGATCCCGGTCCAGGGACTCCATGGTACGGGCCCTGAAATAGATGGCGATGCACTCCCTAAGGCCGGTAGATGCCGCGCGTTGGGCACGGTCGAAATGGGGCAGTGCAGCCACCTTCTTCTCTCGTCGCCACTGCTTGGCGAGAATGCCGTCATACATGGCTGCGGCGAAGGCCTCCTGGCCGTCATCCAACTCTGCACGCGCCCGACGCCACGACGACTTCCCGCCGCGCAAGAGAGCGCGCAACAACTGCAGGTCGCCAAACTCTTCGCCCCAGTGTGCCTTGAGTTCTGTGGTAATGGAATCAGTGGCACTACCCTCGAACCAGCTCTGATGCAGCAGCCGAAGACGGCACTCCCCGCCTACCCCCAGTGCTGGTCCCCGCTCCAGCACCACCGCCCGCCGCCGGGCAGGGTCCGGAGTACAGGCAAGAGCCTCAAGAAAGGCTGCGGCAGAAGCTTCCCTATCCCCTGCCGCCAGCAGCACATCGACCTTGCCGGTGCGTGCTGCGGAGCACCAGGCGGAGTCAACAGCCGCGGTCTCAAAGTAGTCCAGCGCCAACAACCAGTTCTTTGAGGCTGCTGCCAATTCGCCCAGCCGGAGCGCCGCGAGGGGCGCTAGCACTGTGTCACCGGCGGCAACGCCGCTCAGTTTCTTGCGAGCCTGCCGGGTCTTGCCACCAAGGTCGAGATAGCGAGCAGCCAGATAGTCACGAGAGGCAGCCGGCAGTTCATCTGCCCCTTCCACCAGCCGGGCAGCCTTGCGGTAGTCGCGTCCCGCCGCAGCCAATGCGGCCATGCGCACCGCAGGCACCGCAGCGGCATAGGGACGCAGGTCAAACTCCCACTCCTCCTGGCCTCGAACCCCGGACGCCACACAAAGCAGAGTCAGCAGCACGCACCACCCGAACCATCTGCCGCGGCGCTCTTTCATGGCGACATCAGGGAAGCGGACTGAGGTCGTCCGCACTCATCTGGAGGTTAACGAATCTGGCAAAATCAGGTTGGAAAGCGACCCGCACAGTGCCCGTGGCACCGTTACGCTGTTTGCCAATTATCAGCTCTGCCTGGCCCTTGTGCTCGGACTCCTTGTTGTAATAGTCGTCCCGGTAGATGAAGATGATGACGTCGGCA
>CALGBT010000681.1 GCA_937884235.1 uncultured Pseudomonadota bacterium | reverse complement strand
CACTTCCGCGGTCTCATCATCATCGATGGCCACGAACTCGATACCCTCCAGCAGCGGTCGGGAATCGAGCTTCCCGGCCAGCTTCTCCGCAAGTTCCTGGGCATTCTCCTCCACCGCCGCTGGAAACTCCTCGCGGACATCCATGCGTCGTAAGAACAAGTCTTCATGCTCATCGAGGAGACCCAGCCGCACCAGCCAATCAAAAGCCACGACATGGGCACTCTGCTGATTGTCTGGGAAGAGCTCGGCGAGGAAGCGGCTGGCCGCCGGCGTCGGCTCCTCCACAAAAGCGCACTGTTGAATGGCCAGGAGCCCGGCACGGGCCTCCGCCGTAAGCTGGTCCACCTTCAACTCCCCGTCACTAAGCCGTCGCAGCTCCTCCACCTGGGCCTGAAACTGCGACAACTTGTGCCGAGCCCTGGCCTCCTGTTCCTCTCGCTCCGCAATGATGCGGGCCGAGAGAGGTGCAAACAACTCACCCTTGCGCTTGAACAACGCCCCCCCCGTCTCCAGGAGAATCAGCAGTGCAACGCGGTCGGCAGCACTTGCAAGATCACCGCAAAGAGCCAGAATATCGTCAAGTGGCACGGCCCCCTCGGTGTCATCGAGCAGCAGCTCCCAGGCGATTCTCAGATCGAGGGCCTCGACCCGGTCTCGCACCATGGCGACAAAGGAATCCGGGGCACTGCATGCCGCGCGACTCTCTTCCACTGCCAGTAGCTGACCTGTCTGCGCCTTCAACCGCTGCCCATCGGCCAGTGCAATTGAGAACCCCTTGCGGCTCTCGTCCACCACCAGTCCACCCTCGAAGTTGCTGCCACCGCGGACAAAAGCCACCTTGCCCAGCAGATTATCAGAGAAGCTTCCCGCCATATTTCGATGTCTCCCGAATACGCTCCGCCAGGCGAGTATAGCGACGGTGGGTCTGGTCGTTGCGGATGGCCTGTGCCACCGCCCGCGGAGAACCAACCACCACCACCAACTTCTTGCCCCGGGTCATCCCCGTGTAGAGCAGGTTGCGCCGCAGCATCACGAAGTGTTGCGTGTGCATGGCGATAATCACCGCAGGATACTCAGAACCCTGCGCCTTGTGGATGGTAACGGCATAGGCCAGGGTCAGCTCATCCATGTCCGAGTCGTCGTAAGTTACAGTCCGGCCGTCACTCATGCGCACCGAGAGGTTCCCACCGGAGGTTCCCGAGACAAACCCCACGTCCCCATTGAAGGTATCTTTGTTGTAGTTGTTGCGAATCTGCATGACCCGATCGCCGGTGCGAAAGATCCGATCCCCCTTGCTGGTCTCCTGACCGTGGGGGTTCAGCGTCTCCTGCAACATGCTGTTAAGATTCTGCGCTCCCAACAGGCCCTTGTACATGGGGGTAATGAGCTGTACGTCGCGCACCGGATCCAGACCGAACTTATTGGGAATCCGGTCACGAATCAACGTCTTGATGGTCTCCAGGCAGGCCTCAGGCGATTCTCGCTCCATGAAGTAGAAGTCCGGGGCGCGGCGTCCTGGCGCTTGACTGGCCAGACGCTGGCCATTGAGGACGCGATGGGAATTGACGACAATCAAGCTCTCCTCAGCCTGGCGATGGATCTGCGTGAACCGGGAACAGGGCAGCTTCTCTGACGCGATGAGGTCCCGCAAGACCGCTCCCGGTCCCACCGATTCCAGCTGGTCCTTGTCCCCCACCAACACCAGACGCGTACCCGGAGCTAAGGCCCCCAACAGGGAGCCCATCAACTCCACATCAATCATGGAAACTTCATCGACAATGACTGCCGTTGCCGCGATGGGATTGTGCTCGTCCCGCGCAAACTGCCCACTGACCGGATTGAACTCTAACAGCCGATGAATGGTGCGGGCCTCCATGCCGGTGGTTTCGGTCATTCGCTTGGCCGCGCGACCGGTCGGCGCACAGAGCGCAACCTCCTCGTGCAAGAAGCGAAAACTCGCCAACAAGGCCTTAATCACGGTGGTCTTCCCCGTTCCCGGTCCACCCGTAATAATGGAGCAGTGCTCCTTGAGCGCGAACCAGACGGCCTCCACCTGCTCTCCGGTCAAGTCGATACGCAAAGCGCCGATGCCCGCCTCTAACGCCTTGCGCAGCCGGTCCTCGCCACGACTTGTACCCTCACTGAGCAACCTCACCACCGCTTGCGCACAGTCGACTTCGGCGTTGTAGAGGCGCGGCAGGTAGAGCCCTTCATCGCCAAAGCGTGACTCTCCTCGCAGTGCCCCCTCATCTCGTAGAACCCGTATCGCCGCCTCCACTTCCATGATATCTACTTCGAGGAAGCCGGCCGTCTGCTCAACAAGCACTTCCACCGGCATGAAGCAGTGGCCCTCGTTGGATTGGGCATCCAGGTAGTAGACCACCCCCGCCTGAATGCGCCGGGGAGCGTTCTTCTCAATGCCCATGGACTGCGCCAGACGATCCGCCGTCAGGAACCCGACCCCTTTCACCTCACGGGCCAGCCGGTAGGGATCGTCCTGTACGACGCGGTATGCATTCGCCCCGTATTGCCCAAGGAGCCGGCCAGCGAGGGCATTTCCCACGCCCAGACCATAGAGGGAAACCAGAAGCCGCCGGGAAGCAACCTTCTCTTTCCACGCCGCGGCGATGGCCGCGGCCTTCTTCTTGCCAATACCCGGGACCTCGCCCAACCGCTCCGGCGCTTCCTCTAGAACTACCAACAGCTCCTCACCAAAAGCCTCCAGGAGGCTTTCCGCAGTCTTGATCCCAATCCCCTTCACGGCACCGCTGGCCAGATAGCGACGCGTGCCCTCCAAGGACGTGGGCAGAGTTGGCTGCACCATATCCGCGCGAATCTGCGGCCCGAACTTGCGGTCAACCACGCGCTCTCCCACGAGCCGCACCAGGTCGCCCTCAACAAGGGACGGCATGATACCAACCACGGTCTCGGCCCGTTCCCGGTCCTCAACGATGACTCTCGCAACCGTGTAGCCATTGGCAGGGTTGACGAAGACGATACGCTTGATCTGACCTTTGAACTCCACCTGCGTCATGGCCAGACCATGGCACAAGCCCGCGGACATGCGCAAGCAAATAGCTCGTCCGCACGCCTGCGCATTTGGTAAAGAGCGCCGATTGTGCTAGCCTGCTGGCCGGCGCCCTACGCCCTTTTTGGGAGGTTTGAACAGTCCATGTCACCGGTTCCCTACATGGTCTATGCTGACGAGTCGGGGGAAGTGTTTGATCACCCTCGCCTGCGCATGGCTGTCTACGACGGGCAGCAGGTGCGGGAACCAACTCCCGACGAGCTGGTTCCGCTCCCCCCGGGTAGCGACATCTTTCTCCTTCCCGGCAGGTTACCGCTGGGTTTTTCGGGCAAACGCGGCCAGCTTACTGAGCTTGAAGGCGAGATCACCGCGGTCTCGGCATTCCTCGCCCCGGCCTGGCTGCGCCTCACCCATCCAGCCTACCGCACGCTGCCCGATGCCCAGACCCTGCCGCTCTTCGCTTATGCCCCCGTCGGCTGGGCCAATGGCACTTTCTGGACCACCGGTCTGCGCATTGATCCCGAGCGGCGCCAAGACCCGCCACTCTTCGACATGGCCCAGATCTCCCGCGGAGTTCAACGAGACCTCAAGCAGTTCCCGAAAAATCGCATGTTGCAGCAGCTGCGACGCTGCGCCCTGGAATACGGCTGTCGGGCCGCTCAAAATCTCTTTCTGAAACGCTGGGAAGCCCCCCTCCCGACTTCCAAGGTCTGTAACAGCCGCTGCATCGGCTGCATCTCCGAGCAGGAGGGGGACATTCCCGTAACCCAGGAGCGCCTCACCACCCTGCCCGGAGACCGCGACATCTTTGAAGTCGCCACCCTCCATTTCGGCCGGGTCAAACACGCCATTGCCAGCTTCGGCCAGGGCTGCGAGGGCGAACCCCTCTCTCGCGCAAAGACTCTAGTTGATGCAGTCAAGAAGATTCGGGAAGTGGACTCCAACGGTACCATTAATCTGAACACCAACGCGTCACTGCCTGAGGCCGTTGCCGAACTCATGGAGGTGGGCCTGGACAGCATCCGAGTCAGCCTCGCCAGCCCCACAGAGTCCCTCTACGATGCTTACCACCGACCCCAGGGCTACAAACTGGCAGACGTCCATCAGTCCATTCGTGAAGTCAAGCAGCGGCAGGGATTTGTCTCCCTCAACCTGCTGGTCTTCCCCGGGCTCACCGACCGAGAAGACCAGATGGTAGAACTCGAGCAACTCATTCGTGAGCACGACATCGACATGATCCAGTGGCGCAACATGAATATCGACCCGGAATACTACCTCGACAGCATGGGGCCGGGGGAGGGGGTCGTCGGCCTCTATCAGATGGTGGCCCGATTTCGGGAGCGACTGCCCAATCTACGCCATGGCTATTTCAACCCCCACGTAGGCGGCGAAACATGAGCATTATCCGACGCTGCTATGCACTTCTTTGTGCGCTATTGTTGCTCGCCGCCTGCGGCAGCTCCACCGGAGCAGACGCCGCTGGTGCCGACCTGCGTCAAGCGGACCTCACCAGACTGCCGGACGTCCCCGCCGTCGATCAGAGTCTTTCCGATCAGAGCGCGATGACGGACTTTGCCTCACCCGAGCTGCCCGACGTGCTGCCCGCTGACGTGCCTGCGCCTCAAGACCTGCCAGCACCTCAAGACCTGACCGATGCCTCCACCGATGGCGATGGAGTGACCCAGGTCCTCCCCACCGACAGCGTCGTGGCCGATAGTAGCGATTCCGCTGAACTCACGGTGGAAGACGTCAAGCCAACCCCGCCCTTGGCTGACGTCTGGCCCATTGGCACCGTCCAGAGCAGCTGCGAAGGTGGCCTCCTGGCCACCCTGGAGACACCCTCCGGCAGCGTCCGCATCCTCGTGCTGCGCGGCTCCCACTACCAGATGGGACGACAATCGGGGTGCCTCATTGGCGCCGATACCGGCCAGTTCATGAGCACCCTCCTGGCCTACTTCACCCAGGCAATTCAGGAAGAGGCAGCCAAGATGGGGCTGGCCCCGGAGCAAACCACCACGCTGCTCATCTCCATGCTCAACAACATCTGGCTCCACATGGAGCCCTACGTCGACCAACGCTTCCTGGACGAATTCCAGGGTTTCGAGGAGATGGTACTCAGCGACCCCGAGATTGCCCAGCACTGGACCGAAACCAAGCCCGATTGGGCACTGCGCGCCTTTGTCCTGCTCTCCAATCTCTCTGACCTCAATTGGGGAGGGAGCATTGAAGGTGTTCTCGACAAGTTGGTGGTGGGGGCATCCCAGGATCTCCTGGAGCATTACTCCGGCGACGACATCGCACTACTGCTGCGCCGCGTAATTGACCGCACCGCCAAGGCCCCCCTGCGCCTGCCCCTGCGCACCACCTGCAGCTTCTTTGCCGCCTGGGGACCACGCACCGCCAACGGCCATCTTCTCGCCTCTCGCAATCTCGACTGGTCCACGGATACCGGCATCTCGCAAATGAAGGGGATCACCTTCTTCGCACCGACCGGCGGCACCGTCCACGCCTCCATCGGCTACCTCGGCTTCTTCGGCTCCCTGGCGGGCATCAGCCGCAACGGCATCGTCCTCTCTGAAGTGGGCAGCGAGTCAACCATGGAGCGACTCACCGGCCAGCCCTGGACCCTCAAGTTCAGGGAAGTGCTGGAAGATGCCGACGATCTCGATGAAGCCATCTCGCTGCTGGCAGGAGTGACCACGGACGGGGCTATCCGCCCCCCCACCATCGGCTACAACTGGATGGTTGGGTATGGCGACCCCACCGGAGCCGGTGCCAATGCCGCCGCTGCAGCCGTTGAAAACAACGGCATCGTCGCCGGCATCATGCGCGGCACCACGGCGTGCAAACAAGAGACTCAGGTGGTGCATTATGCTGAAGACGGCACCGTCCTCGAAGTCCTCGACCAGAGCGATGCCCCGGACCTCGCCAATTTCGAACAGGACGCAATCGAAATCGATGGTGCGGGAAACCCCCGCCTCTTCCAACAGGATGAAGCAGGCGCATTTGTCTTGAACGGCAATGGCTGTCCCGTCATCGCTAACGACGGTTCTGGTGCGCCATGGGCCGTGGGGCGCCCCCTCGATTGTGCGCTCTTCCGGGGCGACGAAGCGCTGGTCCACGCAGTACGCCGCTGGCAAACCGCCTCCAATGGACCCCAGGGGGGCGACAAGCTGCTCTGTGATTCCGGTAGCTACCGTCACCGCTATCTGGTCATGCATGGCATGCTCGAAGCCTACGAGAAGGGCTCGGCCTATAGTCACAACGACAAAACCTGGGTCGTAGAGACGGGCTCAGGAGTTCCCATCGGTCTGGCCCAGGCCGAGCAGATTGCCCGCGCCGCGGCCATGAGCTCTAACGTCATGTCCATCGCCTACGATGCCACCGCGCTTGCGGTGCGCCTCTCATATGAGATTGGAACGGGCTCGGACTGGCAAGGAGCCCACCTCCATGACTATCATGAACTGGAACTGGCACCGGCCTTCGACTTGCTGGCTGAGATGCCCTTCAACGAGGGGATATGATGCGACGGGTTGGATTGATGCTCCTGGGCGCGTTGGTGGCGGTGGCATGCAGCAGTGAAACTGCGCAGCTGCCGCCGATCCAGGATATAGACTCCGAGTTTGGTGGCTTCAAGAAAGAGGTTGCGGATCCCCAAGAGATAGTCGAGCAGGAGTTGTGTACGACAGTATGGAGCAAAACCCTGCAGACGGGCGGTTCCATATCCCATCCCGCCGTCTGGGGCAAGAGTGACCAGATCCTGGTTGCCAGCGGTCAAAAGCTCTACGCCCTGGAAGATGCCGGCAAGATTGCCTGGACCTGGCCCGATGACGATGCTGATTGGGACTGGCCCGGAGGAACAGGAGTTGCGCCCCCATGGGAACTCTACACGCCGGCGCTGGGCCGCGAATTCTACCCCATCTTTGGCACCAACGCCGGCTATGTAATTTCGGTAGACAAGAATGCCCGTGCGCGCTTCGCCATTAAAGTCGAGGGTAATGTTTCTGGGGCCCGGGCAATATCTGGCACATCGGATTCAAAAGATGAAAAGCGCATCCTCCTGGTCACTGACCTTGGTGCCATCTATGTGGTGAAAGACGAGAACCAGAGCATTGTCTGGAGTTGGACCGGAGACCAGAAGCTCCAGTACCCACGGGAAGGTTCCCAGCCCCTGGTCGGGCCCGCGGCACTCTATGCCGTAGAGTCGATGCTGGTGCTGGCCTACGACCGGCTCCTCTGCTTTGAACTGGCCACCGGGAAGGTTCGTTGGGAATTCGTAATCGACGTGGAGGAGAACAAGGAGGCCACCAGCAACGCGATAATGGACATTGAAGGAAATGTCTACTTCGTGGCTGGCGAAGACCGTACGGCCAGCGAATATGCTCGCAGCTATGTCTTCAAGGTCCCACCGGGCGGGCCCGATGCCGGTGTCGAGACTTACCTGCTTACGGAAGCTCAGACTCGGGTCGTCTCCCTCTCCCAGGGCCAGCAGAAGACGCTGCTGGCAGGGACCAACAACGCCGGTCTCTTCTCCTTTGACCTGCCGACCAAGACGACCTACTGGAATTACGTGGCATCTGAGCAGAACTTCGAAATGGTGGCCCAGCCAATCCAGGGCGCTGACGGCCTCGTCTATTTCGGTGCGGCGCGCCACTGGCTCCACGTGGTCAACAGCACCGGCGACTATCAATGGCATGACCGCCTGGACACTCCTGACGACGACCTGGGGGCAATCCTCTGGCCTTCCTCTCCCATCCTCCTCGCCAACGGTCTGGCCATCTTCCACAACGGCAACCGAGTCCACGCAGTGCATTGCACTGATGCAGGTCCAGCGGACCTCGCCTGGCCCCGCTTTGGGGCCAACAACCACAACACCGGCAACATCTCAGACAAACTCACCGAGGCCACTCCCGAATGAACCGAACTTTCCTCGACTTGCTGGACGAAAAGAAGATCCTCCTCTTCGATGGCGCCATGGGTACCCTGCTCTATCACAAGGGCGTCTACATCAACCGCTGCTACGACGAGTTGAACCTCTCCAGCCCCTCCCTGGTGGCTGATTGCCACCGGGAGTACATCACCGCCGGGGCCGACGTCGTGGAGACCAACACGTTCGGTGCCAACCGGGTCAAACTGCTGGGCCATGGCTTTGAAGACCGCCTCGTCGAGATCAACCGTGAAGGGGCCCGACTGGCCCGCGAAGCAGCGGGCGATTCGGCGCTGGTGGCCGGGGCCGTGGGCCCCCTGGGAATCAAGATAGAACCGTGGGGACCAACGTCCATCGTTGAAGCCCGGGAAATTTTTGCTGAGCAAGTAGCGGTCCTCGCCGAAGGGGGAGTAGACTGCATCTGCCTTGAGACTTTTGGTGACCTCAATGAGATCCATCAGGCCCTCATGGCGGCCCAGCAAGTCTGCAATCTGCCCGTGGTGGCGCACATGACCCTGCAGGGCGATGGTGATTCGCTCTATGGCACACCCCCTGAGCTTTTTGCCCGCAGACTGGAAGAATGGGGGGCCGCGGTTGTCGGCGTCAACTGTAGCGTCGGCCCGGAAATCGCGCTGCAGGCAATAGAGCGCATCGCCAAAGTGGTCTCATGTCCCATCATCATCCAGCCAAACGCTGGCGTCCCGCGCAACGTCGAGGGACGCAATATCTATCTCGCCTCCCCCGAGTACTTCGAAGAATACACCAAACGCTTCTTGCTGGTCGGGGCCCGTTTGGTTGGCGGCTGCTGCGGCACCACTCCCGACCATATCAAGGCCATGCGCAAGGCGGTCAACGCCGCAGCCCCGGAAGCACGTAGCAGGATTCAGGTACTCAACGGCAGTTCTTATCCCACCGTCGACGAAGGCGTCGAAGAACGCCCTTTTGCCGGGCGCTCCCAGCTGGCAGCCAAACTCGCCCGCGGCGAATTCGTCTCCAGCCTCGAGCTCGTCCCGCCCCGCGGCCATTCCTTGCGCCGGGTACTGACCCGGGCCGGTGCGGCCATGGCTGGGAACATCGACGTCATCAACATTCCCGACGGGCCCCGCGCCTCCGCCCGCATGAGTCCCCTCGCTATGGCCGTACGTATCCAGCAGGAATTGGGCATTGAAACGCTCCTGCACTACACCTGTCGTGACCGCAACCTGCTGGGCATGCAGTCGGATCTCCTGGGAGCCTTCTCTCTGGGCCTGCGCAACCTACTGATTATCACCGGCGACCCACCCAAGATGGGCGACTACCCTGATGCCACCGCGGTCTTCGATGTCGATGCCATCGGCCTCACCAACATGGTGACCCGCTTGAACCGCGGCCTCGACCTGGGGGGCAACAGTATCGGCAAACCCACCGAGTTTGTCATCGGCGTCGGCGTCAACCCCGGGGCCATTAACCTCGATTTCGAGATCAAGCGATTCTACTGGAAGGTTGATGCAGGAGCACATTTTGCCATCACGCAGCCGGTCTTCGACGTGACCCTCCTGGAGAGCTTCCTTGAGACCATCGACAAGCATGGCCTGAAGCTGCCGATTCTCGCTGGCATCTGGCCTCTTCTGAGTCTACGAAATGCCGAGTTCATGAACAATGAGGTACCCGGAGCCAGTGTCCCGGACGAAATCATGCTGCGTATGGCAGAGGCTCAGACAAAGGGCGGGGACTACGCTCGTCAGGTGGGCATCGAGATTGCCCGCGAAACCTTCGAAAGGGTCAAACCACTAGTCCAGGGCATCCAGGTCTCACCACCTTTTGGCAAGGTGGACCTGGCCCTCGAAGTGATCGGCATCACTTCTTCAGAAACGCAACCAGATTAGCCGCATAGCTCGGAAAGGACGGACAGACGATGCCCGACCCGGCGAGAATCTCGGTGGTGTTCATGGCGTTGTAAAGCACCAGCTGATTAAGCATCTCCACAAAGAGCCGCGGCGACCGCCAGGCCTTCTCCAAACCTGGCATCTTCATGAGATAGGTGGCCAGATTGGACGGGATGGTGCGGCGCGGTGCCTTCTTTTCGGCAACCCCACAGAGAATCTCGAAGACCTTGCGGGAGGGTAGGGGGTTCTGATCGACAAGGTGATAGGTCTTCCCCACTGAGTCCACGTGCCGGCCGATGCACGCCATCGCCTCCACCACATAGTCTGCGGGGACAAGATTGAGCGGGTAGTCGCCCCGCCCCACCAGCGGCAGATGAATGTCCAGCGGCAGATTGACCAGTACCCGCATGAAGAAGTGCGGACCGTCCATACGATCAATCTCACCAGTCGTGGAATCACCAACTATGAGCGACGGCCGGACGATGGTCATGGGCAGCTCCCGGCTAGCCTGCCGTACCAACTCCTCGGCCTCAAACTTGGTGCGCTCAAAGGCATTGCGAAAGCGAGGTGGTGCGACCAGGTCGTATTCCATGATCACGCCATCGCGACTGCCGGAGACAAAAGCCGTCGAATAATGCACCAGGCGCTGCAAATGGGGCAGATCCGCGGCAAAAGCAATAACGTTGCGAGTGCCCTCCACGTTGACCAGAGACATCTCGTCAGGCTCACTTCCCAGGTAGTAGATGCCCGCCAGATGGAAGAGCCACTTGACCTTGGCTTGCAATTCCTTGACCTCGCTGCCAGAAAGCCCTAGGTCCATGCAGGCAACATCACCGGTGACAATCTGAACGGCTTCGCCGTGGCGACGAAAGTCTTTTGTCGCTTCTTCCTCGAAACTCTCTTTGCAGAGCACGTAGACGGTGAGGCCATCGGTCGCCAGACGTTGCACCAATCGCCGCACAACGAAGTTCGGATAGCCCGTGACCAGGGCAACGTCATCTGACATGTTTCTCTCCTGTTTTCCGTAACTTAGCAACCAACTGTTCGACTTGCGCTTTCAAGTCCTCCAGGGGGCCGTCGTTGGTGACCACAAAGTCAGCTCGCGCCAGGCGCTGCGCCCTCGGGAGTTGGCTTTCAATACGGCGCCGGGCCTCGTCACTGGTGGCCCCGCTGCGCCCCATGAAGCGCTCAATCTGCAAGTCCACGGAGCAATCCACCACAACCACAACATCAACCTGACGGTCCCAACCGGCCTCGAAAAGCAACGGCACTTCCACAATGACTGAATGAGTATGCGCGGGGAGGGCGGTGATACGCTCCTCGACTACCCGGCCAATGGCGGGGTGAAGCACGGCCTCCAAGGCACCAAGACGCTCCTCATCACCAAAGACCACAGCCGCCATCGCCTTGCGGTCAATGGTGCCATCAGGGGCGACCACCTGCCTCCCGAAAGCCGCCGCAATCCGGGCCACCACGGAACCGGATGCGTCACTTAGCAGTTCATGGGTGACCGCGTCGGTATCAATCACCGCATAGCCATGCCCTCGCAGCAGCCCGGCGACGGTGCTCTTGCCCGAGCCGATGCCGCCCGTGAGCCCGATTCGCCTGATGCGCCTTCTTGTTCTCTTCTCTGGCATTGGCCCTTCCTCTGTGGCTCCATCCTACACAGGAGCCTTTGACAAGCAATCGCAAAACGCGCAGGATGTTGCCTAGGAAATGGAGGAAGCTATGCAGGTCTACTTCCTGGGTACTGGTGACGCGTTTGACAATCATCTGCCCAATACGTCGCTGCTCATTCGCTCAAAACAGGGGACCGTTCTGGTGGATTGCGGCTTCACCGCCGCACCAGCTTATTGGCGGCAGGGATGGAAGGTGGACGACCTCGATGCCATCTACATTACCCACCTTCACGGTGATCACTACTTCGGGCTGCCGGCCCTGCTGCTTCGCATGCATGAGGAGGGGAGAACCCGG
>CALGBT010000680.1 GCA_937884235.1 uncultured Pseudomonadota bacterium | reverse complement strand
CATGCGCAGGGCATCTACGCGGAGCATGACATCTTTATTCAACTCTGGAAGTTGAAGAATACGATGCGCTACATGATTGGTGAAGAGCTCATTACTCACCTCGGCATCGAGTACTACAACTACTTCGAATAGGCCGCCCCTCCCCCGACACCGTAATGCCCCCGCGTAGTTTTGAACCATCCAACTTGCATGTGCATGGGCTCAGTGATAGGCTTGCCGCGCAACCGTGTGCGCAAGGACATTTGCATGAGTAACGACGACAAGTTCTGCCCCAGTTGCTTCGAGAAGTACGGCGAAGAACTGGACCAGTGCCCGGCCTGCAAGATCCGGCTAGTGGCGGCTCTGGACAAGGATCTGACGGGCAAGGTCCTGGATGATCGCTATGAAGTGATCTCGGTGCTGGGCAAAGGTGGGATGGGCGTTGTCTATCGGGCCAAGCAAAAGATCATCGACCGTCCCGTGGCGCTCAAGGTTTTGCGGCGTGAGCTGATTCAGGACCAGAGTTCGGTGAAGCGTTTCCTAGTCGAGGCCAAGGCCTCCAGCACATTGCGTAGCCCCCATACCATTACGCTCTTCGATTTTGGCATTACGCAGGAAGGGCTGCTCTACTTCACCATGGAATTGCTTGACGGCATGGTGCTGACTAAGGCCATTCAGCAGGAGTCGCCATTCTCTCCAGAGCGGGCCGGGCGCATCATTCTGCAGGCCTGCGAGTCCCTCAAAGAGGCCCACGCGGCGGGCATCCTCCACCGGGATTTGAAGCCGGACAATATCTTTCTGATTCCTGGCCCGGACGGCAAGGAGCATGTCAAGGTTCTCGACTTTGGCATCGCCAAGATCCTGGATGACGGCACCTCTGAGTCGATTACGAAGACCGGGATGGTCTGTGGTACGCCGATGTATCTCAGCCCGGAGCAGGCGGTGGGAAGGACACTTGATGCCCGAAGTGATGCGTACTCCCTGGGCATTATTCTCTATGAGATGCTGTCCGGTGAACCGCCTTTCGTTGACACCACGCCGGTGGGCGTGCTGATGAAGCAGATCAGTGAAGCTCCCATTCCCATTTCACGCCGCAAGCCTGAGGTGAAGATTCCCGCCACGGTTGAGCGCTTCCTGATGCGGATTCTCGCCAAGGATCCCAATGACCGGCCCGCCGACATCACGGCCATGGCTGCAGAACTTACTGCGGCGCTGGAGGGCAAGGATGAGGAGAAGGTGCGGATGCCGGGCTTGATGGCGACGCACGCCGGGGTGCAGATTCCCACTGCGGAGTTCTACGCGCAGAAGGAAGGTCCCGAGGTTACGGCTCCGTTGATGCAAGATGTCAGTGGTTCAAGTCGGCGCACTCCGGTTTCAAGAGACGCGGTGACGAGCCCGTCGAATGTCGAGTCTATTGCCCCCGGAAAATCAAAGCGGGGTCTCTATATCGCCCTGGCTATGGCTGCTGCGCTGGCTGTTTGCGTGGTCGTGCTGATGGTGGCGTTCCCCAACGGCGGGGGTGAGGTAGCTGAGAAGTCAGCAGGGAATGCCCCTGGTGAGACGTCTGCTGATGTGGTCGAGCCAGAGGAGGCGAGGCCAGCCGGAGTAGCTGCCGAATCGGCGGCTGCGGAGGTGGCATTGGCTGCCGATCAGGAAGCGGCCATGAAGGCCCGTGCTGAGGCTGACCGGCGGGGTGCGGAACTGGCTGACCGCGAGAAGTTGTTGCGGGAAAAGGAAGAGCAGCTGGCCAAGGCGGTTGAATTGGTGGACCGCGAGAAGGCGTTGGCCGAGCGGGAGAAGGCGGCTCTAGATGCTGAGGCTGCGGCCAAGGCCGTGGCCATTGCCGAGGCTGAGGCCGCGGCTACGGCCAAGGCTGAAGAAGAAGCTGCCGAACTGGCTGCTGCCAAGGCCGAGGCGGAGGCCGAGGCGGAGGCTGCGCAGAAGAGTAAGCAAGTGGCTGATAGCGGCAGTGCGGAGGCAGCCAGGAAGAGGGCCGAAGAGGCCCGCAAGCGGGCGGAAAAGGCCAAGGCTGACCGGCGCGCTGCCGATGAACAGAAGAGAGCTGCGGAGCGGGCTCGCAAGGCCGCTGAAACTGAACGCAAAAAAGCCGAAGCGGACAAGAAGAAGGCCGAGAAGAAAGACGACGAACCGGACTTCGAAGATATCTAGTGATCTGAGGGAGGCGACCTTGAGGTATCTGCTTGAGCGGTTTCTGCCGCTGGTGATCGTATTGGTTGCGTTGACCGTGTCACATCGCGTCTTCGCCGAAGACAAGGACAAGGCCAGTCAATTGAACCAGCAGGCGATCAAATCCTACAAGGCAAAAGCTTACCTGAAGGCCATTGACTTGTGGTTGCAGGCCACGGACTTTGCCGATGATGAACAGCTCATCAAGTTGCACAAGAACCTTGGTCTGGCGCTCAAGAAGCTGGAACGGCCTGCTGAGGCCTGGTATCACCTGACTACCTACATGCAGCGTTCACCGGTGACTGATGGGAGCGTTGCCAAGCAGGTCCAGCAGCTGGAAAAGGACCTGAAGAAGATCCATACCAAGGTCAATGTCAGTTCGCAGCCAGCGGGTGCCCTGGCCATCCTGCCGCCCGGGGATCGCATGCACAAGTTGCGCACTCCCTTCACCTGGTGGTTGCCGCCAGGCGAGTTCAACGTGGAGTTTCACAAGGAAGGATACGCTGTCACCAAAGAGGTCCTGCGGGTTGAGTATGGCGGCCGTGATCAGTTCGATTTTGCCCTGAAGCGAGCGGCCACGACGGGAACGCTGAAGCTGACGGGCAATCCCGATGGTTCGAGCGTCAGGCTCAACGGCAAGGCGCAAGGCCCGCTACCATACCATGCCGATCTCAAGCCGGCGTCCTACGACGTCGCGGTCTATTACATCGACGGTCGTGTCTGGAAAGGAAGGGCCACCGTGACTGCCGGTCAGACCACCGAGATGGCGGTCCAGGTCGGCACTGTTCTGACCCCGCCGCCCGTGGCGAAGAAGAAGAAGTCTGGCAGCGATGGCTGGAAGTGGGCCACCCTGGGCGGCGGTGCGGTGTTAATGGGCGTGGGTGTGGTCCTGCACGCGACGGGAATCAGTAACAACAATACGCGCTACGATGAAGTCAAGGACAAGTGGCTGGCCAAGGGGCTCGACCAGGTGACGTCGACTTCTGACGAGGCTTACCTAGGCTACGTTTCCGAGTTTGACTCGGTGTTTGAAGAAGACGTCAAGCCCTTCCTCACCGGTGCGTATGTGCTCTATGGCATCGGCGGTGCGGCGGTACTTACTGGCGCTATTGCGTTGATGCTGCCGCCAGCCGGGCACGACGGCGAGACGTCGCAGTTCCATTTGACGCCGGCGTTGGCCCCGGGCCAGGCGGGCCTGGACTTCCGAATTACTTTCTAGGTTCCCAGCAACCATTCCACCAGATAGCGCACCACTGCGACGTTGACGCTGTTGCCAGCCAGCTTGTACTGCGCCCGCTGCCGAAGTGCGGATGGGAGGCGGAACGTCGCCGGAAAGTGCAGCATTCTTAGAATTTCCTGAGGGGTGAATCGGCGGATACCCTGCCCGTCGTCGAAGTAGCTGCCGGAGCCGTGGATGGCGCGGCCGTAGGAGGATCCGAAGACCGCTGGCACGCCATCAACGGCGACGATGTTGCTTGCCGGGTCCAGGCGGCCAGCAAGCTCGGGCGGCAGGTATTGCTGTGGGCGGGAAGGCTCCAGGTAGTCGCCAAGGGAGGTCTCAAAGCGGGGGTAGGGTGGGGGCGGGGCGATGGCATTCTGGCTGGCCAGAAGAAAGTAGCGATTACGCCTGTTGGGGATACCGAAGTCCGTAGGACAGATGAACGCCTCTTGCGTCTTCATGCCCAGGGCCTGCAGGGTATCGAGGAGGAGTTGGCGGGAGCGTGACGTTGCAAATGGCGGGACATTTTCGAGGAGCAGATAGGAGGGCCGGTAGTCGGGGAGCCGGTTGATGAGGTGGAGTAGCGGCCGAGCCCGCGGGTCGGCCACGTCCAGCTGGCGGCCCTTGGCGGTGTAGGGTTGACAGGGCGGACTGAGCCACCAGCCATCCGCAGCGAGGACCTCCGGGTCGGCCCGTCGCAGGCCGCAGAGATCGATCGCTGTGACCGTGCCGAAATGGGCCTCGTAGGTTGCCCTGGCCGCGGCATCCTGGTCGAACGCTGCCACCACATTCACCGGCAGATGCTCAACCGCGCAGCTGAAGCCGCCAATGCCTGCGAAGAACTCTACGAAGGGAATCTCCATCCTCTCCTCATCTCCCGCTTCACGCGAGCAGGTGTCTACCTGCACGATCTTCCACCTCCTGCGCTTGACAGTCAACGTGTGAGTTGCTATTGAGGACAGGCACTTTTTAAGGAGTGAGCGGTGCAAATGACACCCGTTTTAGCCGCCGTCATCGATCTTGACGTCACCTACTTCTTCCAGCTGGCGCTCTTTCTGGGCCTGGTAGTGGTACTGAACCAGCTTGCATTCAAGCCTTTGCTGGCGCTTTTTGAAAGGCGTCGTGGGGAGACTCTGGAGCGGGAGCAGCGAGCCACTGAAGGGATTCGCGAGGCCGACGTTTTGCTGGAGAGCTATCGGCAGGAAATAGGGCAGGCGACGGCGGCGGGAATGGACCTTCGCAATTCGTTGCGCGATGCCGCTCTGGCCGAACAGGCAGCGCATGTTTTGAAGGTGCGTACTGAGGCCACCAACTGGAAGGAGCAGGAACTGGCTCTTCATCGGGCCGAGTTGGATGCCGCCCGGGCGGAGGCTGAGAACGAGGTCGAATCCCTGGCAACAGCGATCGTGAAGACGCTGACGGCCGGGAAGGGGGCATCATGAGAGCCGGTACAGGGGTTTTCCTGATGGTGCTGCTGGGCTTTGCCGCACCGGCCCTGGCTTCGGGTGGTGGCGGGCATGGCTTTGCGCTGAAAGAGCATGGTTTCTATGTGATTAACTTTGTGATCTTCCTTGGGATCGTCGTGCTTTTCGCCCGCAAGCCAATCGGCAAAGGGTTGCGGGAGAGGGCAGAGGCCTTTTCTCGCCGACTTGATGGCGCTCGCCTGAAATACGAAGAAACGCAGGCTCGTCTGGCCGATGCACAGCAAAAAACTGATGGCCTGGAAGCGGAGAAGGCTGGTCTGCTGCAGCGGATGCGGGAAGATGCGTTGCGGCAGAAAGAGACTATCGCCGAGAAGACTCTGGCTGAAGGAAAGAAGATCCGGGCAACGACCAGCAACGCGCTGGACAATGAGAAGAACCGGCTGGACCGGCGTTTTCGTGCGGACCTTGCCCTGGCCTCTCTGGGGCGGGCCGAGGAGTTGGTGGCCGAACAGTGGAAGTCCCTGCCCCACGGTGCCTATGTGGAGCAGTTTGCTGAGGCGCTGGGCGAGCAGTCAACAACCGATGGAGGCCTGTAGATGAAGCCTGACGAAGGCGGCGTTGCGCGGCGCTACGCACGTGCGGCCATGATCTACTGTGACGCCCATGGTGGCCATGAGGAATTTGGGGGGGCTTTGGCGACCGTTCTCGAGGCCTTCCAGAAGTTGCCCCTGTTTGAGTCCTTGTTGACGACGCCGATTCTGCGTCGAGAGGAGAAGTTGGAGTTGACTGACAGCGTTATCTCCGCACTCAATCTGCCGATTGCGGTTGGCCGGTACCTCGGTATCCTGATTGCCAAGGGCCGAGTGGAGCATCTGGGTGCCATTTCGCACAAATACCAGGACTTCCTGGATGAGAAGAACAAACGGGCTCGGGCAGAGGTGTACACCGCGGTGGCACTCGATGATCTGATGAAGCAACGCATCTCCGAAGGGCTCTCCACCCGTTTTGGTAAGGAAGTCATCTGTGCTTACCACGTGGATGAGGGTCTCTACGGTGGTGTCATGGCCCGGGTCGGAAACACAATCATAGACTCGAGCATACGTGGCAAGCTGGATGCTATTCGTCAGAGCATTTCGGCTTTGACCTCCTGACATTGTGAAAGAATGGTTTTGTAGCTTCTTGGGGGCGATCAAATGGGCGTAAATATTGCCGAGATTTCTCGAATCATCAAAGAGCAGATGGAAGATGCGGCACGGAGCATTGATACCGCTGAAGTCGGGACCGTGCTGGCGACTGGCGATGGCATTGCGCGAGTCTACGGCCTTGACAAGTGCATGGCCGGCGAGTTGCTGGAATTCCCACACAACGTCAAGGGCATGGTGCTGAACCTCGAGGAGGACAACATCGGCGTGGCGCTGCTGGGGGACGTGACCAAGGTCAAGGAAGGAGACCAGGTTCGCCGGACCGGCCGTATCGTCGAGGTACCTGTCGGCGAAGCTCTGCTGGGACGAGTTGTCAATTGCCTGGGCGAGCCCATCGATGGCCTCGGAGAGATTAAGACGGAGCACTACCGGCGCGTCGAGCTCAAGGCCCCGGGCATCGTCAAACGGCAACCGGTGAAGGAGCCGTTGCAGACCGGCTTGAAGGCTGTGGACGCGATGACACCCATCGGTAGAGGCCAGCGAGAGTTGATCATCGGCGACCGTGGCACTGGCAAGACGGCCATCGCCATCGATACCATCATCAACCAGAAGAATACGGACGTTTACTGCATTTACGTGGCCATCGGTCAGAAGCAGTCCACCGTTGCCCAGGTGGTGGAGAAGTTCAAGCGATACGGTGCCATGGAGTACACCACGGTGGTCATGGCCGGTGCTTCCGAACTTGGTCCGATGCAGTTCCTGGCACCTTTTGCCGGCTGCACCATGGGTGAGTATTTCCGCGATAGTGGTCGGCACGCCTTGGTTATCTATGATGACCTCTCGAAGCATGCCGTGGCGTATCGGCAGATGTCATTGCTGCTGCGTCGTCCGCCCGGACGTGAAGCTTTCCCGGGGGACGTCTTCTACCTCCACTCCCGACTTCTCGAACGTGCGGCCAAGATGTCTGATGCCGAAGGCGGCGGATCGCTGACGGCTCTGCCCATCATCGAGACCCAGGCCGGGGACGTTTCGGCTTACATTCCGACCAACGTCATTTCAATTACCGATGGTCAGATATTCCTGGAGGGCGACCTTTTCTATAAGGGCGTGCGACCTGCGGTCAATGCCGGCATTTCCGTTTCCCGAGTCGGTGGCAATGCGCAGATCAAGGCGATGAAGAAGGTCGCTGGTTCTTTGCGACTCGACCTGGCTTCGTTCCGTGAGTTGGCGATTTTCGCCCAGTTCGGGTCGGATCTCGACGAGTCCACGTTGCGGCAGATCAAGAAGGGCGAAAGGCTCATCGAGGTCCTGAAGCAGGGACAGTACGAGCCGCTCCCCATTGAGAAGCAGGTCGTGCTTCTCTTTGCGGGCACGGACAAGCGCAACTTCCTCCTCGATGTTCCGGTGGACCGGATGCAGAAGTTCTGCGTGGACCTCCTCGATTACGTGGAGGCCAGCCAACCGGGTTTGCTTGCTGAACTGGCGGAGAAGAAGGTGGTGGATGCGGCCATGGATGCGAAGCTGGAGGCAGCGATCAATAATTTCAAAACGACCTTCCTGGCATAAGAGGCAACCATGGCCAACCTCAAAGCCATCCGCAAGCGGATCCAGGGCGTCGCCGGAACGCAGCAGTTGACCAGGGCGATGAAGCTGGTTGCTGCGGCGAAATTGCGGCGAGCCCAGGAGAGCGCACTCGCTCAGCGTCCCTATGCCGAAGCGTTGGGCAAGATCATCGGTCACCTCGGGAATCGGCTGGAAGAGGGAGCTCACCCCTTGCTGGCGAAGCGACCGATGAAGAAGGCCCTGCTGCTCCTCTACTCGTCGGACCGGGGTCTCTGTGGGGCGTTCAATTTGAATATCTGCCGGGCCGGCGAGCAGTTCATCCAGGGTCAGGCTGACGATGGCGTCGAAGTCGCAGTCGCGGCCATCGGCAAGAAGGGATTTGAGTTCATGCAGGGGCGGGAGTACCCGGTGGTGCACAATTACCAGGACCTCTTTGCCGACATCACCTTCGACAGCATCTCCCGGATCGGTAACGAGTTGGCCGCAGAGTACGTGAAAGGGGACTATGACGGGCTCTTTGTCCTCTACAACCAGTTCAAGTCGCCGGCGGTCCAGCGGGTCACGCTGCAGCAGGTGCTGCCGGTGTCGCTGGAGGACACTGATGCGGACGACAATCTCGTCGAGCATCTCTTCGAGCCCAGCAAGGAAGAGCTACTCGACGCAGTTTTCCCCATGTACGTGAATCTGCAGCTCTTTCAGGCGCTACTTGAGTCAGTGGCGTCGGAGATGGGGGCGCGGATGACTGCTATGGACAATGCGACTAACAACGCAGCAGACCTCATCAAGCGCCTGACATTGATCTACAACAAGGCGCGGCAGGAAACGATTACCCGAGAACTTATGGACATTGTCGGCGGTGCCGAGGCGCTGAGCTAGGAGGAGCAAGATGCAGAAGGGCAAGATCTCGCAGGTCATTGGACCGGTCGTCGACGTGGTCTTCGAAGAGGGGGAACTCCCCGAGATTTTCACGGCCTGCAAGGTGACCAACAAGTGGGTGGACGACCGGGAATGGAACCTCGTCCTCGAAGTGGCCCAGCACACCGGCGAAAATACCGCGCGTTGCATCGCCATGGATTCCAGCGACGGTCTCGTGCGCGGCATGGAAGTGCTGAATACCGGTGCGCCCATCATGATGCCGGTGGGTGAGGAGACGTTGGGGCGGATTCTCAATGTCGTGGGCGAACCGGTGGATGAGGCCGGTCCCGTGAACACAGCCAAATTCCTGCCCATTCACCGGGAACCGCCAGCCTTTGTGGAGTTGTCCACTCAAATCGAGATGTTCGAAACTGGCATCAAGGTGGTGGACTTGTTGGCTCCCTATCCCAAGGGTGGCAAGGTCGGGTTGTTTGGTGGCGCTGGGGTTGGCAAGACCGTCGTTATCATGGAGTTGATTCACAATATTGCGAAGCACCACGGTGGTGTCTCGGTCTTCGGCGGCGTCGGGGAGAGAACCCGTGAGGGCAACGACCTCTGGCTCGAAATGAAAGAGTCGGGCGTGCTTGATAAGACTGCGCTCATCTACGGGCAGATGAACGAGCCCCCCGGGGCGCGCTCCCGAGTTGCCCTGTCGGCCTTGACGTCAGCGGAGTACTTCCGCGACGAGGCCGGTCAGGACGTCCTCCTCTTCATCGACAATATCTTCCGTTTCACCCAGGCGGGCTCCGAAGTTTCTGCCCTTCTGGGACGGATGCCCTCCGCTGTTGGCTACCAGCCGACCCTCGCCACTGACCTCGGTGAGTTGCAGGAGCGCATTACCTCGACCAACAAGGGTTCAATCACCTCGGTGCAGGCCATTTATGTGCCGGCTGATGACCTCACCGACCCGGCCCCCGCCACCACCTTCTCCCACCTGGATGCGACTACGGTGCTCTCCCGTCAGGTATCAGAGCAGGGAATCTACCCGGCGGTCGACCCCCTGGATTCCAGCTCGCGCATCCTTGACCCGCTCATCGTCGGCGAAGAGCACTATCGGACTGCCCGTGATGTGCAGACGATTCTCCAGAATTACAAGGACCTGCAGGACATCATTGCGATCCTCGGAATGGAAGAGCTCTCGGAAGAGCAGAAGGTTGTAGTTACAAGAGCCCGACGCATCCAGCGCTTCCTTTCGCAGCCCTTCTCGGTGGCGGAGCAGTTCACCGGCAAGGAGGGTAAGTACGTCAAACTCGAGGATACTATCCGGGCCTTCCGGGGCATCTGCGATGGCGAGTACGACGATGTGCCGGAGCAGGCATTCTTCTATCAGGGCACCATTGAAGAGGTTCTCGAAGCAGCCAAGAACCTTTAGGCGGGAAGAGCATGAAACTCCAAGTTGTGACCCCCAAGGAGCGAGAAGTGGATCTGGACGTGGACAGCGTCACGCTGCCCGGCAGTCTGGGTGAAATGACCATTCTTCCCGGTCACACTGCGCTGGTTTCCAATCTGGATGTGGGAGTGCTCGCCTACGAGGTGAATGGGACAACGACGCTCGTCGCCATCAGCTGTGGCTTCGTCGAGGTCCTGGATGACCAGGTGACTGTGCTTTCCGAGACTTGCGAAGAGAAGAATGAGATTGACGTTGAGAGGGCACAGAGAGCTTATGGACGGGCTCAGGAGCGCATGGCCAAGGCGGTCAGCGATGACCGCATCGATGTCGCCCGCGCTGAGTATGCCCGGCGGCGCGCACTGGCTCGGCTACTAGTTACGGGCAAGCATAACTAGAACCTTCCAGACCAGATGAGAGCGAGTTCATGGTCCCCCACTGGATGTCCGGATTCCTCTTTCTAGCTGCCTTGACAGTTGCTTGGACGCTTATCAACAACTACCTGGCTCGCCGAGTGCAGAGCGCTTTCGGGTGGCGGGGCCGTCGCAGTCGGTGGCTGCGCTATCTCTTCGTGCTGCTAAGCTTCACCTACATCTACGGTCGAATGGTTGAGCGGACTTTTGGAGTTGCCCGGTGGGTAGGTTCTCTCTTTCACTTCGGCGCCTACTGGGTGGGTTTTGCGACCATTTCCTTCTGCATCTTCGCGGTGGCCGACCTGGGCCGCTGCGCGGGGGGCTGGAGCGGCCATCTCCGGCGTCGGCGGCAGGGAGAGACCTTTCGGATACATCTGGTTCGTCCGTGGTCTCGTCGCGGCATGGGCATCCTCCTGGTCGGTTCCTTGCTGGTTTGTATGTATGCCATCTACGGGGCCCTGGCGCCGCCGCGAGTTGTGCGACTGAAGCTGACGGCCCCGGCGGGAAGCGGTGTCAGCGCACCGGTGCGCATGGTCCTCATGTCCGACCTGCACCTGGGCCACCTGGGCACTTCGGCGCAACTGGATGATACCCTGGAGGTGGTGGCGGGGTTGCGGCCTGACGTGGTGGTTGTGCCTGGGGATATTGTCGACGATCGGTCCCCTGACGTGCAGCGCGGTATGGCCCGCCTTGGTGCCATTGCCGCCCCGCAGGGAGTCGTGGTCACGCTGGGCAACCATGAGCACTATACGCGGCTTGAGTTCTTTCTGGAGCAGTGCGAGAAGAACAGCATTCGGGTCCTGCGCCAGCAATCGTGGCAGATGCCTCAGGGGCTGGTGCTGGCCGGAGTGGATGACTTGCGAGTGTTGCGGGACCACGACTTGAGTTTGACTGAGGCGTTCGGAAAAACACTGAAGCCGATCCCTCGGGAGCGCTACACCGCTCTCCTCCTGCACCGACCTGTGGGAGTACAAACGGCCTTCGACCTGGGAGCCGACCTGGTCCTCTCGGGACACACCCACGGCGGCCAGCTGCCGCCATTCCAGATTCTCTCTCCCATTGCCAACGACGGCCATCTGGCTGGCAGCTACGAATATGGCACCGGCCTCCTCTTCGTCACCAGCGGCGCCGGTTTCTGGGGCCCACCCATGCGGTTGTTCGCACCGCGGGAGGTGGTGCTTGTTGAGGTGGTGCCGGAGTAGGGTGGGCATGGAGGCATTGCTTGGATGTGGTTGCCGAGCACACAGAGCAGAAGTGCTAGGGTGGTCTCCCGAAGAGCGCTTTTCCGTGGGGAAGTTGGCCGGCCGCAGGCCGGACTGCGGGGGCACGCGAGTGATGGACCAGGTCGTGCCTTCGGTATGCCGGTTTGGGAAGCAGGTACATACGACTGGTTGAATCCGTGGGCGACCGTGGCGTGCACACGAATCTCTGCCATCCCGAGGGCATTCCTCATGCCCTGGAAAGGACCGGAGAGTTGGTGTTGAAGAGGGTGCTTGGGGAGTAGCTGGAGAGGGTTACGGCAACGACAACTGCAACGGAGAAAGCAACAACACGGGCGGTGCAGGGAGA
>CALGBT010000679.1 GCA_937884235.1 uncultured Pseudomonadota bacterium | reverse complement strand
ATACCAATCTCCAAAAAGGTGTCACCCACCGGGGAGTACCCGCAGTTGGCATAGAAAGGCACGGCATAGTCCCGGGAGTGCAGGAGAATGTCGGTGATGTTGCGCGCCCGAGCAGTTCGCTCCACGAAGGCCACTAGGGCCTTGCCGATGCCACGTCCCCGATACTCTTCAAGGACGGCCATCTGGAAGAGCCGACCCTCCCGACCACGGGGGTGGAAGAGCGCACAGCCCACAACCTGCTCATCCACCGTCGCGATGAACTGCCATGACTCGGCTTCAAAAGGGAAGACCTCGACCTCAGACCCCATGCCCAGAGGCTCGCGCAGAACCTTGCCCCGAACTCGGCGTGCCTCCTGGTAACGTGGACCGGAAGGCGCTATCTCCAGGATCTTCAACGACTAGTCCCCCAAACATAATTCGTGCTAACAGCCAGCACCGCAATCGGCAGCCAATAATACACAATCGTTGCTCCAGGGGAAGAGGCAACAGTCAGATTCCAGATTACACACGCATTGGACGATGGCGGCGTCCTCACAACCGGGAGAATCATGGTAGGCGCAACAGTCCCCGAAATCGCACGGACCGCAATCCGCCGGACAGAATGTGCAAAGCTCCACTTCGTCGCAAACCGCGTCGCCGCATTCCGGACAACTTCCGCAATCGAGGGGGCAACTGAAGCAGGTCTCGTCATCAAGGATGGAGCAATCACCATCGCCGCAGGGACTCTCCGGTTCTGGCTCACACACCTGCGCCTCGTTGCAGACGGGCTTGCGGCCGGTACAAACGCCACAGGTTGCCCCACAACCGTTGGGGCCACAGTTCTTGCCCTCGCAATCGGGCTGACACAGGCACTTGCCGTTGGGGTCACAGGAGAAACCTTCTACGCACACACCACAGGAGCCACCGCAGCCGTCACTGCCGCAGTCACTCTTGCCACAGTCTGGCAGGCAAACCCCGGTGCAGGTATCGAAGAGCCACTTGCAAAGCCCCAGGCGCTGCTCCTGAAAACAGGACCCCTCCGGCTGCCAGTCATCTTCACACTGAGTTACCACGCACCAGAAGATCTCTTTTACGTAATCGCTCACGCCAACTGACAGGCCGTCTAGGCACTGGGCGATGCAGTCGAGGTCAGCATCCTCGCATGACTGCAGAACCATGCACTCATGGGCCGCCTCACAGGAACCGGCCGGCCAGGGGCCGCACAGGCCGTCGAGGCAACTGGTGGTCTTGTCACAAGGCTCGGCGATGGTCCAACCGCTCCCGTCGGCAAGACAACGGGTCCAGGCATTGCCCTCGCAACGGGCGCTGTCCGGGGCACAGGTGAAGTCATTGGGGCAACCATCGACACAGAGATCCGCAGGCACGATGTCTGGAGGCAACTCCGTTGTCAAAACATCACCGACTGGGCAGTCGCTGCCGCAGAGATCCAGGACAGCGGCAATCTCCCCCCCCCCATCGACGGTGCCCGAAAGATCCATCAGCACCGACTTCCCGTCTCCCGAAGAGCAGGCCAGCAGGCAGGCGCACAAGAGCAGGCAGGCGGTTCGCATCACTTCCCCCTTAGCTAATAGGCCGATGTTACCCGAAAGAGCTTGCACGGTCCAGCCCGCCATCGCCATAATGACGCCGATTTGCGGGGTAACTGGAGGGAGGATAACTCATGGTCGATAGAGAGAGACTCGCCTTGGATGGGCTAGCGCTTTTTGTTCAACGAGCCAACGCACCGCTGGTGGAAAGGCTGGGGGCCGGCCCGGCCCGTCGCCGGCACGACGCGACGCCCCTGGACAGGCTCCTGGAAGGCACCCCCCGCGTCCTCTGGGTTGGGGCCCACCCCGATGACGAGTCCTTTGCCGGTGCCATCCTCGCCAAGGCCGGTTTGCGCTGCCACTGCCCACTGCACTTCCTGGTGCTCACCCGCGGCGAAGGGGGGGAGTGTTGCCTGCCTAGTGGGCCGGTGGCTGATCTTGGGGCGGTGCGGGCCCAGGAACTTGGCCACGTCGCGGAGCTGTACAACGCCACCCTCGAGGTGGAGTCCTTCTTCAACGCCTCAATCCCCGTGGAGTCCTTTCCCTATCGCCATGAATTGGCAAATCGCTGGGCCGAGCTAAAAGACCCTGCGGTAGTCGTTGCGCAGACCATTCGCACCTTCCGCCCCGACGTAATCCTGACGTTTGCCCCGGATTTTGGATCCACCGGCCACCCCGAACATCAACTGACATCTCGCTTCACCACCGCGGGAATCCGCCTGGCTGCCGAACCATCCGGGGCCCTGGCGGGCAATGCCCATCGAGTAAACAACTGCTATTACGTTCTTAACAAATACTGGTTCACCCGCCTTTCTGGAATGGGCTGGGACCCCCTCCCCTGGACAGAGGCCTTTCCCGTGCGGCAGGCCTGCTCCGCGGGAATGACCTGTGCCGATTTCATGGCCGAGAACTCCCGACCGCACCTTACGCAGGCAGCGGACATGGGCATGATGCGTGTGGTGGCGCACAGCATCCACAACCTCTACCTCTATCGGGCCGACCCCTTCGTGGAGGTGAAAGATCCCTACGAACCACACTTTGTGCGCGGCATGGGGTAGAAATCGTGTAGAATGTAACCCGTTGGTTCTGGCAGGGCTCAATGTAAGAGCAACTGCCCGGGAGGAAACCATGCAGTACCTGTTGTTGGCACTTGGAGCCGGAGTAATCGTCTACTTCCTGGTGTTCCGCCGCGGACCCAACGCCATTTCACTGGCCACGCAGGCCGCTGAGTCGGGCTCCCTCGAAGCCCTCCTCAAAGCTGCCACTACCCTCCCCTACAAACGGCGCTCGATGTTCTTCCAGGCAGCCATCAGCTGGCTATGGAATAACTGGCAAAGACCCTTGGCCGCCGAGCTTTCCGTGCACTTCGCCCAACAACATGGGGCCGAGAAGATCACTCAGTTCTGGGTGCGGCAGGTCATGGAAGTTGAACCGCTCACCGCCCAGAAGACCTTCGACAAACGGTTTCTGGAACAATACTACCGCCCTGAGGTCGCAAAGCAATGCG
>CALGBT010000678.1 GCA_937884235.1 uncultured Pseudomonadota bacterium | reverse complement strand
CCAGAAGAGACCATTCTCAAGACCAACCTCGAGGCATCCGTCGAGATTCCATATCAACTGCGGCTGCGAAACATCGGTGGTATTATCGTCATTGACTTCATCGACATGAAGGATGTGGAGAACCGGCACCTGGTTCAAGAAACTCTCTCCGGCGAACTCAGCAAAGACCACTCACGGACGCGCACTCTGCCCATGTCAGACCTCGGTCTCATCGAAATGACCCGGAAGAGGACTACTGAGTCCATCGTCACCAAGCTGACCGAGCCTTGCTTCTACTGCGAAGGCAAAGGGTACTTGAAGAGCCCCGAAATGATCTGTCATTCCCTCTATGCGAAGATCATGAAGGAGATGGCCTGGAGCAAGACCAAGAAGGTGCACGCCCACGCCAATCCAACCATCGTCGAGATCCTTATGGAGAACTATCACGCCGGCCTTGAGCGGATGGAACGCAAGCACAACAAGTCCCTGGTCCTCACCGAGCGGGAAAACCTGCACATTGAGCATTTCGAAGTTTTCGGGGAAACCTAGGACAGTCGCCGATTAGCTATCCCCGGGCCGCGGCCAATCTCTTCCGCCGCTGGAAAGCGTATCCAACCCAGAACACACCAGACAACAGCAACAGAAAAACTGAAATCAGCTGCGACGTGGAAAAGAACACTGCCTCCCGTCGGGGGAAGTCCAGAACACGGGCCAGTCCGGGCCACGGAATCCGCGTGACGAAACCCCGCAGTTCATCGCCGCGCACAAGCTCGGTTACGAATCGCATGGACGAGTAGAGGGTCAGAAAGAGCACGGGAACAGACATCAGTTCAAGGACACCAACAGCATGGCAGTTGCGCCGGGCCTTGGCGGTCACGCGCATGAAATAGTACAGCACCATGGAAAAAATCACCGCTTCGCCGGCGGCTTCCAGAAGCTGCACCGGGAATCTACCTTGTACAGCCAGCAAATGGCCTGAAAGCTTGCCGAAACAGCACCCCTGAAAATGGCAGCCGACCCGGCCGAAAAGGTGCCCCAACGGAAGCCCTACACTCATCAGGGACAGCCCCCGGGCCACGCCAACGCCGTTGCGCCCGGCGGCGATGGCCCCTGCACCAATCCCCCCAAGCACACCACCAAGAAAAACCCATCCGCCCTGCCAGAACTTCACTGCCGCAACGCAATCACCAACATTCTGGCACCAGGTGCCATCGCACTCCTGGCCCGGGTAGCAGGCCTGCCCCGCCGAACAAGGCAATCCCACTGGCAGCAACTCGCCGGGGTTGCGGCACAACTCCACGAAGTACTCCCACTGAACTCCGACATAGAGGAGTCGGGCCCCAATCACGCCTCCAACCACGGCCCAAAAGATAACATCCATCAGCGCGTTCCGGGAGACCGACAGTCGGGGAGCGAGGAGCCATGACACCAGGGCACCGGCAGCAATACCGCCCGCCAGAAGCACACCGTAGTCAGGAGTCATCCCTGAGGCTCGTCGGGAGCTGAGGCACCACCGTCCGCTGCTGGCCGCGGTAGCTGCGGCTGCGGAATCCGGTTGCGCAACAGATAGAGCATCACCACGGCGCCAACGATGACCGGAATGCCGAGCAACTGAGATGTCGACAAGCTTTCACCAAGCCAGACTCCGCGATGGTCATCCCGGAACCACTCGATGACAAAACGGGAGATGCCATAGAGGAGCATGAAGGTCCAGAAGACGCTCCCCTCGAACTTTCGCCACTTCTTGAACATCCAATAACAGATGAAGAAGATTGCCGCATTTGTGATGACATGAACAAGCTGCGTTGGAATCACCGGCAACGGCGCTTCCGCTGCCCGGGCGATGAGCTCGCGCTCCAGATGCCGGTCCCAGGCTGGAGACCCCTTGGGAAAGACAGCTCCCCAGGCGTGATTGGTGGTCTCACCGAAACAGCACCCGGCGAACCAGCAGCCAATCCTGCCGAAGACCAGCCCCAGGGCGATGCCAAAGCCTGCCAGGTCAGCCATGGTCCACAAGCTCAGCCGGCCCTTGTTGCGGAGAATGTACCATATGCCCA
>CALGBT010000677.1 GCA_937884235.1 uncultured Pseudomonadota bacterium | reverse complement strand
TGTGACGACAACAACATCTGCACGTCTGATGCCTGCAATCCGCAATCAGGCTGCATCTTCGAACCGACCTCGGCAGCTTGTGACGATGGTAACGCCTGTACCCAGGACGACGCCTGCGCCGCCGGAAAATGTGCCGGAACGCCACTGCTTTGTGATGACGCCAATGTCTGCACCGACGATGCCTGCGACCCGGCCAGCGGCTGCGTCGCCTACCCCAACAACGCACCCTGCGATGACGCCAACCCTTGCACCGATGGCGACATCTGCGCTGGCACCGAGTGCAAACCCGGCCCCGCAACCGATTGCAACGACAACAACTCCTGCACTGCCGACCAATGCTCGGCTCAGGAGGGAGGGTGCACCAATACCGCACTCTCCGGCACTTCCTGCGATGACGGCGACCTCTGCACCAGCGACGACGTCTGCGATGACGGCGAGTGTGTCTTCGTCAAAGCCACCGACTGTGACGATGCTGACCCCTGCACCCAGGACTCGTGCGACCCCTCCCAGGGATGCCTTGCACAACCGCTCTCCGGGAATTCCTGCAACGACCAGAACGCTTGCACCACTGACGATGTCTGCGCCAACGGAATCTGTGGCGGTGGCATCATCTCGTGCAATGACAATGACCCCTGCACCCAGGACCTCTGCGACCCGGCCACCGGATGCCTCCACCCGCCCGTGGCAGGCCAACCCGCCTGCAACGACGGCAATGGCTGCACCCTGGTGGACAAATGCCAGGGCGGTATCTGTGTCGGTTCCAGCCCCAAGGTCTGCAATGACCAGAACGTCTGCACCAACGACGCCTGCGTTCCCCTCACCGGAGAATGCACCTTCAACGCCAACACTGCCCCCTGCAACGACGGCAACGTCTGCACTGTGACCGACATTTGCGCCGCCAAAGTGTGTGTCGGCAGCGGCGAGCTGAACTGCAACGACAACAATCCGTGCACCAACGACAATTGTGACCCCGAAAACGGGTGCGTCCACACCGACAACGGAATCTGCCAGTGTGAGGCGAACGATGACTGTTCCGATGACGGGAACCCCTGCAACGGAACACCCATCTGCGTCAACAACGCCTGCGTCACGGACCCGGGAACCATCATCAACTGCAATCCCGACAACGACACGACCTGCCTGAAGAACAAGTGCGACCCCAATCAAGGGGACTGCGCCATGACCCCCGAACCGAGCAACAAGCTTTGCAACGACAGCAACTCCTGTACCACCGCGGACCATTGTGATGGCGCCGGTGCTTGCGTTGGCAACGCCGTAGTCTGCGACGATGAAAACCTCTGCACCACCGACTCCTGCAACCCGGTGACGGGATGCGTCTATGCCAACAACACGCTCCCCTGTGACGACGGGGACGTTTGTACCGTCGGTGACGTCTGCACCGGAGGGAATTGCGGACCAGGGCCAGACTATGACTGCGATGACGATAACGTTTGCACGCAAGATATCTGCGTCCCCGCCAATGGCGAACCGTCGTGCACCAACGTGCCCACCGGCGGCGTCGTTCTCTGTGATGACGACAACGCTTGCACCAGCAACGACGTCTGTCTCGCCGGGGAGTGCACCGGACAGAATACCGTGTGCGAAGACAACAACGCCTGCACCATGAACCTGTGTGATGCCGCCACCGGATGCAACTACCCGCCGGCAGAAGACGGAACTACGTGCGATGACCTGGATGCCTGCACCGCCGGGGACTCCTGCCTCGCCGGAGAGTGCGACCCCGGCTCCTGGATCTTCAACTGCTGCCACGTTGTCAGCGACTGCAACGACCTCTTCTCCTGCACCACCGACAACTGCGTTGCCGGCAGCTGCGTCTACACTTTGAAGAACTGCAACGACAACAACCTCTGCACTGCCGATGCCTGCAACAACGGCGTCTGCGGACACACGCCGCTCTCATCTGACGTCATCATCTACGAAGAGGACTTCGACGATGGCACCTCCGCAGGCTGGCTACTCACTACCGGAACGACCCAGTACTGGGTCGGCAGCGAAGACATCTACTGGTCCGTCGACGACTTCCGGGCCAACAGCGCGGACTACAGCCTCTACGCCGGCAATCCTGAAGACCAGACCTATGACCACGGCAATGGAACCGCACTGGCCTATTCCCCGCCAATGCGCCTTCCCAGCGATTCGGAAGTTGATTTGACGTTCCATATTTATGCCGATTTCCACGAACAGGGCATCACCTACGACCGTTTTCAGGTACTAGTTTTGCCCGCAGGGGACCTTGAACCAACAACCCTCACTCCGTGGATTTACGCTGACACCTTCGCCGAGGATGGAGGGTTTGTTGAACTTACCTATGCCCTCGACGATTATGCCGGCGAAGAGGTACGCCTGGTATTCGCTTTCATCACGCCCGATGGCGCCCTCAACAACGCGGAAGGCGTCTACATCGACGACGTCACGGTCATCGCCGCACCGCGTGACGGCTGCTGTTTCTACGACGGCGACTGTGACGACGAGGACCTTTGCAGTGGCGACATCTGCAGCAGCTTCGAATGCACCTACCCCTACGTCGGTGGCACCTACTTCGCCGAAGATTTCGAATCCGGCTCCGTCGCTACGGGCAGTTCTCAGGATACCAGCAAATGGTACCTGGTCCACAGCAGCAACGGTGCGGCAGGTTGGTTCGTCAGCGATATCCGGGCGAAATCGACCCCCAACGCCTTCCATGCAGGAACGAAGGAGGGGAACTACGATGCTGGAGCCTTCACCATTACCGCCCGCTCACCAAAATTCGTCCTGCCCATCAACGCTGACGCCCTGCTCAAGTTCGACGTGTTCACCGAGCTGGACGAGCCCGACTGCACCAATGACGTCTTCAAGGTCGGCATCAGCACCACCCTCCTTGGCCCCATCGCCTGGGTCTACGACAAGTGTGATTCCACCAAGGCCTTCGTCCCGGTGAGCGTTTCCCTGGCAGCATATGAGGACGAGTCAGTTCTCTTCCTCCATCTCCAGTTCTCTGCCAACGCCACCAAGAACAAGGGGGAAGGGGTCACCGTCGACAACATCCGCATCGTCAAGGCAGAAGATCCGGCAACGTGCTGCTCCGAAGACAAAGAGTGTGAGGACGATGATATCTGTACCGTCGACTGGTGCACTGGCATGCCAAAAGGTGCGGTCTGTGCCCAAAGAGAGGTCACCGACTTCAACGACAACTTCGACGATGGGAATACCAACGGCTGGCAGATGACGCCACTCAGTGGTGGCTACGTTACGTGGCAGGCCGACGACTATCGGGCCTACTCCGGCAAGTACTCCATGTACGCCGGCTACGCCAAAGAACACACCTATTACGGGAATGGAACCGGGACCACTTTTGCCTACAGCCCCTATTTCCTTCTGGACGTAGTCACCCAGTCCAAGCCAATTCTCATCTATAATCGGTACCTCAGCCTCTGCGCCAACACCGGACAGCACTGCCTCACCGTCTACGTGCAGAAGAAGGTGGGAGGCTATACACAACTTGAGAAAGTCTGTGCCAGTATTGACGGTGACCCGCTCAACTTCTGGACCAACAAGGAATTCGACCTGTCCGGATACATGGGCAAGGAGATTCGACTGGTCTACGGCCTCACCGTCACCTCAGACAACTTCTGCCTGTGGGCCAAGAAGGAGGGCGCCTACATCGACGGTGTCCGAGTCTTCTTCAAGGACTGCAAATAGGATTCGCTACAGCTTCAAACCGCCGGATGGCTCGATATCGGTGGCGCAAATCAGATCATTCTCCACCACAAACCTGATGGTGTGGGCAATCTCCTCGGGCTTGCCCAGACGCCCCACCGGAATCATCTTCCTGAAGCGGTCCAGCATTTCCGGCTTCATATCCCTGATTACCATGGGCGTGGCGATGAAGCCGGGACTCACCGAAGCAACGCGAATGCCCGCCCGAGCCAGTTCCTTGCCCCACACCACGGCCAGCGTCTCCACGCCAGCCTTGGCCGCAGAGTAGTTGGTCTGCCCGATATTCCCTCGCTTGGCGATAGACGAAATGAGGACTAGAACGCCCTTGCACCCCGTGTTAACCATGCGAATAGCGGCCTCTCGACCAGTCAGAAATACGCCGGTCAGGTTGACATCGATCACGGACTGCCACTGACTCAAGGACATCTTGCCCCGCACCTTGCCAGTCTCACGGTCCACCTTGATGAGCAGGCCATCACGAAGAATCCCCGCGTTGAGCACCGCCACGTCCAGTTGACCGTAGTGCGACACGACCTCGTCAAATGCGGCCTCAACGCTGGCCTCGTCAGAAACGTTGCACGCCACTCCCAGGACTTCGCCACCCAGGTCGGCAACAGCCATCTCCAACGCCGCCGGATCAATGTCCATAATCGCCACCTTCGCTCCGGCATCAACAAAATGCCGAGCAGTTTCGAGACCGATCCCCCCGGCACCACCTGTCACCACAACCACCTTGCCCTTCGGGTCCATTGCCTTCTCCTCTTCTCGGGTTTCAAATCGGGAAGTGACTTTAGGCAACCGTCGGATGCGTTGCAACAACAAAGCGCATACTTCTTGCTCCGCGGCTTCATCGGCGCCATAATCGACGCAGGAGGGTGCTCATGAGAAGATCGTTGCCACTGTTGGGGTTTTTGCTGCTGCTCGGTTGCCAGAAAGATACCGGCGACCAGGACCGCGTCGAAGCTCTCGAAAACCGCGTCCAGGCCACGGAGTTCCAGATGGCCTCCCTGGCCGAAATCGAGCCCCGAGTAATCAACCAGATCCACCTCGTCGAAGAAAAGACCCAGGAATGGGCCAACCTGGTTGATTCCTCCCGCCAACGAATTTCGGACTCGGAAGCTCGCTCGGTCAACCTGGAAGAGCGCCTGGAGCAAGTGGAGAGCTGGATCCGCGAGAAGGAGGAACAAGAAGAGAAGGAGAAGGCCTTCGCCAGTCCAGATGGGGAACTCCCCGAGGCCTGGAAGGAACTCGGCGAAAAGTGCCAGATCACCATGGCTGGAGAAGCCCAGACCACCCTCAACTCCCTCGTGCGGATCGACCGCTACATGAGCGAATTCCCCGTTCATCACCCGGTGGCACTGGATCAAGAAGACCCACTGGTCTGCATGACCTCGAACCTCGCCCACGACTCCATCCCCCTGCGCAACGCCTACCGCGACCGCGAGCTGTCCATCTTGAAGAGCCGTGACCAGTGGCTCGGCTACCGCGTCGACCGGAGTTGGGACAAGCGCCCGGAGCGCGGTGAGTGCATGATCTCCTGTTGCCAACTCGATCTCGGCGGGCTATGGACCTGCGATTGGGGCTGGGACGGCGGCCGCTGGGAATGCGAATACGACATCGAGGGTTGGCGCGATTACAAACACCGCTGGCACCGCAAGTGCGACTACCTGCCCAATACGCATGACTTCTACGCCAAGCCTTATCTTATGCAGAAGATGGAAGAGCGGGAATTCGCCATCCCGGAGAAACTCTATTGCACCGTCGACCTGGTCTGGGAAAACCGCATCTACTGCCTCTCCCATGGTCAATATCCGGTCATGGAAATCCGACTGCCAGAAGACCCGACTCAGCCCCGAACACGGCCCCTTTTGCCTCGCTTCACGGTCATCTCCGTAGCTAACTGGGACGTCCTCTACAAGGACGAGTGGACCAGCACGTGGGTCGTCACCGGCGTCGACGAACCGGAGTTCGCCGGACAGGTCGCAGGCATGACCATCGAAATCGTCCAAGAACCGGAATGTTGCGTCTCTCATAATCCGGAAGGCGTCCTGGCCGTGGAAGCTGCCCTGCAGTGCATCCCTGAACCGCGCCGCGAGTCGCTGCTGCCGGGACTGGTGCAGCAACACGGCTTCCGCTCAATTCTCGACTACGAAACCGAGAGACTGGCCATCATGGCCACCGCGGCCGGACTGAAGAGTTTCGAGGATGTGAGGAATGCCGGTTGCCCCAGCGAGCAACTCTAGCGACGCTTCCGGACCGTTACCTTGTAAACCTTGCCACCTTCTCGCACACCATCCAGAGACAACTTGAACATGGTCATCATCAGCTCCGCGATGCGACCGGACTGCAGCTTGACCTTGATGCGGTCCTCGCCATCGAACTGGACCACATGGCACATTCCCAGGCGAGGGTGATTAAGCCAATCCCCAGCCTCAATCTCCACGTCTTCGTCGCTGAAGTCATCATCGTCATCATCAACGTCATCGGCCAAGGCAACGTCCTCCAGGATCCTTCGCCCGGAGATGCCCGCCGGCAACATCTGCAGCCACAATCCCAGTCCGGTGGCACGGTCCTTCAACCGGTGCAACACCACGTTGTCCACCGTGTGGATAACGAACTCAAACTGGAGCACCGTGGCAGAGACCAGCTGCCCCGCCAACGACTTGGAGCGATTACGGCCCGACGCTGCTCCCTGCAGAAAGAGAACAACCTCCGGCTGACTCTTATCGTTGACCGAGATACTCCCGTTGACAATCGGAGTGACGAAACACCCCTCGTGCAGTTGGGGAGCCACGAACCCCTTTTCAGACCTGGAAAGTGCTTTGAGGGTTGGATCTTCCAGGTACCCATATCCGGAAATCATGGCACAGTCGATGCCCTTGTCCCGGCAAAGTGCCTCCAACGAAGCAACTAGCTCACTCTTCGCATCAAGGCTGCCAACAAAACTGCGGGTTGCTTCAACGCTCGCAAAAATCATCTTCGAATCACCTCATGAAGCCGCATTCGGGATACCATCCCGTCTTTGGCTAAAATGGTTCAAGGCGCGCTCGGCCGGCCGGACCTTCCACCAGCAATGCGCGGTATGTTCCGTCTCGCTGCACGACATAGAACAACTCTCTGTTCCCCTCACCAACAAACCCCAACTCCGGCGGAACTGTCGTCATATAGAAAGCCTGCGCTCCCAGCAGAAATTCCACCCAATCTCCCTTGACGAGCATCTCCCCGTCAACCTTGTAACCTTCGCAAAAGAGCCCCTGCGCGTCTTCCTGCTGAGCAACCGCAGAGAAACGCACCTGATAGCCAGACGTCAGCATGCCCCAGGCAGCATCACATTCCTTGCCCTGCAAATGCTTGATAAAGCGCCCCACCAACAACTCCACCGCTTTGATGCGGGCAGCATCATCATAATTCTCCACGATTCCCCGCGCCAACTCGCGTTGCTCCAGCAGCAACGGTTCAACCCGGTAACTCTCACCACAGCCGGTCAGCGCAAGCGCGACCAGCGCACACACAAGCAGAACCAGTGGTCCTGATCTCTTCTCTCTCATTAGTCGTTCCCGCTATCCACTACTGGCCGGGGTAAACTGCTTTCACGCCGGTGAAATCCCCTTCGAACTGCGAACCTTCTTCAGCCCCAATCTCGACGTGGCCAAACCACACGCCATCCAGCAACTTGTCCACCATCAGGTCATTATCCTCGTCCACCATGCGACAACTGCCGTTGATTCGCAGCTTGGAGTCAATGGTCAACCCCATGATCAGCTCCTCGATTGGCGAAATAATAAATGACACCACCGAGGTACACGCGTCCACCACATCCCCGTTGTCAATGCCGATGGCATCCAGCACATCGCCGATGATGCCGTCAGCCACTGACTGGCAGTCAATAATCGAGTAGAGCAGATCCTCCAGGCTGTTGTAATTGGAAATGGCAGGCAGGATCATCTCGTTGATGACGAAGAGAACCAGCTTGCCGTAATTCAGATCGATCTTATGCGAATCAATAATCAGCTTGTCATAGTTGGCGATCATCCCGGTGAATTGCCCGCTGATCAGATCCAGGGGCACATCACTGTCCTGAAGGTCCTTCAAGGAGAACGGATTCTTCCCGCACTCCGGGTCATAGCCCGGCTCGTCAATCTTGGCACATCCCAACTTCCAGTAGAGGTTAATACCAATCCAATTCTGTAAGCCCTGAAAGTAATAATCATTGGAGAGCTTCGAGAGCTTCAGCTCAGATTGCAACTCGACGTTCTTAACAATTTGAACGAGGTCCTGCCCGATGACAAAAAGATCCTGGATGAAGTCCGGCGAGTTGTTCAACAGCCAGTTGGTAACGACATCAGCCAGAGCATCCTCAAAGAGGCCGAAAACCAGGTCAGTGACCCATCCGCCCACATACTGAGCAACCAACTCCTTGATCAGGTCAATGATGATCTTGCCCGGGTCGTAGAACAAGTCGACCACGAAATTAATGACTTCACCGGCCTGCCCCGGGATTGCGTCCGTAAAATCAAAGTGATTCAGGGTGTCGTACGTTCCCGACGGATTGAGGGTCAGCACATACATGTTCAGCGTAACAATCGTGTCACCCTGCTCACTGGGCTTCACGTGGACCGCGTCGATGCACCCCGATGCTGCCAGGGAACCCGTATCTTTCTTCTCGCCCGTGGCAAAAACCACGAAGGTCTGGGCCACATCCATCTCGATGAAACTCGGTACTGAATCGAGACCAGGTACGGTCTTGTCACCGACCAGACCCTCCACCCATGGATTGACGGGGTTGTAGTCGGAACAGGTCTTGTACCCCGGCATCACCCGGACCTTGATGTTCTTGATGGGTACGGGACCGTCATACTTGAGCTTGACCTTGAGGTTGCCAGTGGGCAGGTCACTTACCTGCACGTCCATGCCCTCGGGGTCAGCCTGCTGTCCGGTCAACTCAACGGAGTAGAGCACATTGCCGGTCACTCCGGCATGGAAGGTCACGGCGACATTCCCCAGCGCGTCGGTCATGCCCTCTTTGACTTCGAAGAAACCGCAGTCGGGAGGCCCGGTATCGCACTCCGGGTTGGCCCCCACCATGGTGAACTTCACCGGGTAGTTGATGGCCGGCATGCCCTCCTGGAAGTCGATGACCTGGGCCATTATGGCTTCCTTCTCATCAACATACAGATTGAGCGGGAGGGTCGTGTCGTGCTTCAGGATGATCATGTATCTGGTACCCGTGGGCTTGTAGCCATCAGGCTTGTTGGGGACAAAGATGTCCCCGACCCAACTGCCAGAGTCCCCAGGGCCGAAGTGGATTGCGTCCTCATCCCCACCGTCGGTAGCATACTTGACCACCGTGTCGGTACCACATGCATGGAGTACGGTTACCGACAAACTGACCAGAACCAACACCATCAAGCGATATCGAATAGCAGTCACGCATCACCCCCAGAACACATCCGTGGTCAGTATACAGCCGCGCTGGAATTGTTACAAGGAAGACCTTGGCATGGTGCGTCACAAGGCGATTCGAACACCACTTAGGGCTTGCAGAAGCCGTGCAAGGAGAGGGCGAATCCACCGCTGGTGTTTTCGCTCTTGTCCCAGACGCCCCAGACAATATAGGTCTTGTTCTTGGCCAGGGGAGTGCAGACCTCCGGCATCGGAATGGCATTGTCTGAAATGCAGAATACGTCCTTGTATTCCTCGCTGGGCCCGACCTGGATCATCTTGGGCAGAATCCCCTGCTCTTCCAGGTTGAGGTCCCAGAGACACGGCGGAACACCTATGCAGCCGCCCTCGCCGGGTGCGGCTCGACCGCTGACAGCCACGGGCTGCCCCACAAAATCAGCGGGGTTGCTGGCAAGCTTATGCAGGGGAGCCTTGAGGTAGACCGGAGGCAACTGAGCAGGACACCAGTCTTTGACGCATACGGCCTCATCAATAGTCCCGTCGCAATCGTTATCCTGCTCGTCTCCACATATCTCTGCGAAACAGACCTCCTGGCAATCTTCGTCCACATCGCCATCGCAATCATCATCGAGGCCGTTGCAGATCTCCGAGAGAGAACAGTAGATGCACTGCCCCTTGAAACAGGTCTTACCGTCGGGGCATCCGCCATCAGCAGTGCAACCGACATCCTTGCAGTCCTGGGGGCAGTTACAGGCGTTCTCCTCCCACTCAGCCTGGCACTCCTGATCACCACATTTGGCGCACACGAACATGTTCTCGTCGGGCTTGCAATTACCTTCGGGGTCTTCCACGAAGAAAATGGGGTCGAATGGCTCGCAACAGAAGTCACCCGCTTGATTGAATCCAACATCTCCGCCCGACAAGCAGGGAAATGTCTCTTTCATGCAGCACACTTGCGTGGGACCGCAAGCGCCTACAGCCACACCTGCATAATCCGGAGGACAGAATTCATCAAAGCACTCCCCACCCAAATCTCCACATTGCTCCAATGGACTCCCGCAATCAGCCTCACAATTACAGGCATCCTCTGGGTCCTGGCACACCGTGTCTCCACAACTAAGGCAGATCGCCATATCTTCTTCACAAACGCAGCACTGCTCACCGTCCGGGCACGCCTCTTCGCCAAAGCAGAAAGGAACCTGCACAAGCCCCTCGCAACACTCAACTTCACCAACGAAGAACTCCTCCGCGAAGCCAGCACATTCAAAGCATCCGGGCACGGCAAACCCCTCACATTGGCCGGTTTCA
>CALGBT010000676.1 GCA_937884235.1 uncultured Pseudomonadota bacterium | reverse complement strand
TCGATTCCATTCTGGAGGCCAAGAAGGTGCTGGTGACTGAAATGGGCGGGACGCTCTTCACCATCGCCAAGGATGTGAAGATCCAGGTTGAATTCAACCCCGCCAAAGTCAAGGCCTACCGGCTCGTGGGTTACGAAAACCGCAAGCTCGCCAATGAAGACTTCAATGACGACAAGAAGGATGCAGGCGAGCTGGGCGCCGGTCACACCGTCACCGCACTCTACGAGTTGATTCTCGCAGGGTCCAAAGAGGACGTACCCGGTGTGGATGAGCTGAAGTACCAGAAGACCAAGGCCACCAGCGCCTCCAAGAGTGATGAAGTGATGACGGTGAAGTTGCGCTACAAGAAGCCCGATGGCGACAAGTCGGTTCTCCTCGAAGAACCGGTTGAGGACGAATCGGTGGCCCTCTCCAAGAGTTCACAAAACTTCCGCTGGTCCGCGGCCGTGGCGATGTTCGCGATGGTGTTGCGGGATTCGAAGTTCAAGGGCGAGACCACCTGGGCGATGATCAACAAGCTGGCCAAGGGAGCCCAGGGCGACGACAAAGAGGGCTACCGCGCCGAGTTCCTGAAGCTCGTCGAGCAGGCCGAGTTGCTCAAAGGGAAGTAGTCCCCGCCACGCCCCGCCTCGCTCTCTCAGCATGGACAAAACCTCACTGCTCGTCTAAGGTTGCCGCCCGGTGTCCGGGAAGGGGAGGTGATTCATGCTCGATGTGATTCTCAAACGGGTTTCGGTTCGCAATTATGCTCCGACCGATCTTTCCCTCGGCATTCGCAGTCGCATTGACCAGGTTCTGGGGTCGGTTGAACCTGGTCACTTTGGCCACCAGTCCCGATTTGCGCTGATTGGGCGAGCTGCTGCCCAGGCCGAAGAGCGAGTGAAATTGGGCACGTACGGGTTTATCAAAGGCGTGCGCTATTTCATTGCGGGGGCCGTTGGGATGGGCGAGAACGCTGAGGTGGACTACGGTTTTGCGCTGGAACGGATAATTCTGGAGATGACCGCACTGGGCCTGGGCACTTGTTGGCTGGGGGGCACCTTCTCGCGCAAGGAGTATGGCAAGGTGCTCAAATTGGCTGAGGGAGATTTCATTCCTGCGGTGACCCCCGTTGGTCACTCCGCTGAGAAACGAGGGACGGTGGAGCGTCTGGTGCGCTGGGGCGCAAAATCCGACAGCCGCCTGCCCTTCGAGCAACTCTTTTTCACCCAGGACTTCTCGACGCCGCTTGCCAGCGCCGATGCCGGTCGCTTCGCCGAAGTGCTGGAGGCCGTGCGGCGCGGTCCCTCAGCATCAAACAAGCAACCCTGGCGCCTGGTCCAACGTGATGACGGCTGGCACTTCTTCCTGGTACGCACCCCGGGCTACGGCAAGCTGGTCAAGGCGGCGGACCTGCAGAAGATCGACATGGGCATCGCCATGTGCCATTTCGAAATTGCAGCCCACGCTTTGAAACTGCCTGGCAAGTGGCATGATGCCAATCCCTGCATCGCCGCACCTGAGTTCGGGGAGTATCTGGTCAGCTGGGGGTAGGGCCGGGTCCGGCTAACCTTCGAAGGGAAAACGATACTGCGTCAACCCGGTTTCTTCCCGGACAGTTATCAGCTGCTTCTGCAAGTTCTGGTTGACCGGAGCGCCCTTGTCCTTGCGGGCCTGCCAGGCATCGTTTTCCTTTTCGCCGGCGGTCCAGATGCGGTCCTGGCCCGGGGCCTTGTTGGAGGCGCGCAGGGCGCGGCAAATGGTGCCTGAGATGGCTTTGAAGCGCGCCAGCTCAATGAAAGCCTCAACGTTGATCGCGATGAAGAAATGGCCCAGGGCGTAAGGCTGTCTGTTGCCCTCTTCGTCGAAGCCCAGCAGGCCCTTGAGATAGGCACCGTCCTGGAGCGCGGCGGAGAGGATCTCGACGACGGCTGCGTACCCATATCCCTTGTGTCCGCCGGTGGTTTCGCCCATGCCGCCCAGGGGGACCAGGGCGGCGGTGCCCTTGACCAGGTCTACGAGAATCTGCTTGGTATCGGTGCGGTAGGTGCCGCCCTGGTCGATGACCCAACCCTCCGGCAGATCCTTGTCGGCGCGGTCGTAGACCTCGATCTTGCCGCGCTGCGAAACGGATGTGGCGCAGTCGATGACGAAGGGGAAATCCTCGTCCGTGGGAATGCCGAAGACCAGGGGATTGGTGCCCAGCATGTTCTCGACGCCGAAGGTGGGGGCGATAGAGGGGCGAGCGTTGGTGCCGGTGATGCCGATCAGGCCGTTGCGGGTGGCCATGCGGGCGTAGTAGCCGCAGTATCCGTAGTGAGTCGAGTTGCGTACCACCGTCATGCCGAGGCCGAATTCCCGAGCCTTGTCCATGGCTGTTTGCATCGCCTTGTTGGAGATGACCATGCCCATGCCGTGGTTGCCGTCAAAAACTGCAGTAGTCGGCCCATCCTTGACCAGTTCCAGTTCGGTGACCGGCTGCTGAATACCAGCCTTGATGCGGTCGTAGTAGATCGATTTGAAGCGACCGATGCCATGGGAATCGATACCGTGCATGTCCGACTCTATGAGGACATCGGCACAAATGGCCGCGTCGCTGCGGGGCACACCGATGGCTACGAAAGCGTCGGTCATGAACTCAATAAGTAATTGGAAAGGTACAAAGGTTACTGCTTCGCTTGATGACATTGTCCTATCTCCTCCGTCCGGTCAGTTCCACCCACAACACGATGACGCACCACATCATACGGGGAACGGCAGAAATGTGAAGAGGGATTTAGCGGGTCGATTGTTGCTCTCTTCGTCTCGACCGGAGAAGCAGGAGCAAGGCCAGGAGGAGCCAGATGGCGGTGGGGTTCTCGGCGGGCCGGGAAGTGCAGCCGCCGCTCTTCGAATGGCGCGGTTCGTCAACCATGAGGTCCAGGCTGCTGATTTCGTCGGGAGTCTCCAACAGGTCGCTGGCGGCAGGCTCCAACGCGGAGCCGATGACGTCCGCGGCAACCGGTTCCTCAACCGTCAGGGGCTCTTCAACGATGACCGGGGCAACTGGCGGCAGCACCTCCAGGAGTTCGAGCAACTCCTCCAGCAATGCGCTGCGCGCCCCGGCGGGCTGCACCGCCTCCAGGGGGAAGCCCAGGAGCACGGCGCCGGCCCCGTTGGTGAGGCGGTACGCGGTGCCGGCAGGTAGCGCCGGGTCACCGTCGTAGTGACCAATTGCAGTGGCCTGACCGATGGGGCCGATGACGTCGGGGTAGTCCACGTCATAGGTGCCCAAAGTGCCATCATCGATGGTGAACGAGAGCCCTGACGGCAGCACCACTGAATATGACTCCGCATCATCAGCGAGATACTGCGCCTGGAAGAGGGAGCTGAAGGAGGCTTGGTCGAAGGCGGTTCCTTGCTCCACCAGATCCCAGCCGATCTCTGCTCCCGAAACGAGGATGCGACCGCCCTGTTGTAACACCGCGGCCAGTAATTCCTGCTCGGTCGTGGAGAGGCTCTCAAGCTCGGTTGACTCCTCTCCGCACGCCCAGTCGATGAGTGAGTAAGAGAGGAGCAGGTCGAGGGGGAGCTGCGCATGGTGCCAGGCAGAGTCGAAGGGCATCATGTTCGCTGCCAGGGCGGCACCATGTTCGATGATGTAGTCGTAGCGGTTCATACGGGGCAGGAACATACGATTGACCACGTCGAGATCCCAGGGGGCCAAATCCTCGGTAATCTGGGCGTGTCGGTCGAGGCGGTCGAAAGCTCCGACCACCAGCGCGCCCTTCTGGCCGAATGCGTCCTGGCGTACAGCCACCACTGGTGTGGTGAAGGATTCGCCGCCGTCATTGGCTGCGGAGACGCGGAAATAGTAGGTGACCTGCGGTTCCAGGAAGCTGACGTCCCACGAGAGTACGTTGCCGACATCGACGCCATCGTCGAAGGCGCGGCCGTTGAGGCTGCCATAGACGCGATAGCTCTGAGCCGCGTGACCACCCAACTCCAGGTCGTCCACGGGGGAGGGGAGCCAGGAGAGACGGGCAGTTCCAGCCCCGGTGGTTTCGATGGCAATGCCGGCGGGAGGTTCGGGCAGAAAGAGCGGCTCGATTCCGTCCTGCCAGGCGAAGTACCGGACGATAGCTTGATAGAATGCCCGAGCCGTCAGCTGCCGGAAGCCGGGATCCTGTAGTTTCAGGCAATCCGATTCGGTGTCATGGAAGGCGACCTCCACCAGGGCGGCGGGCATTTCGTCATTGTGGGAAGGGTTTAATTCGCCGAACCAGGCTGAGCGGATACCACGGTCGGTCCAGCCCTCGTCGTAGCCGTTGCGGATGTCCTGGACGATTTCATTATGCAAGAATTCGGCGAGGACGTCACTGCCCTCTGTGCCAGTGAAGATATAGTCACCGTTGGGTTCGTTGGGGCCATAGACGTAGGTCGACGTACCGACCCCGGGGTTCGGTGCATTGGTGTGCCAGGAAACGAAGACGGCATCTTCCCCGGCCTCGTGCTGCCATGCCGCGTAACGGGAGCGGGTGCCGACGTCGTCTTTGTTGTCGCCGCTGCTGTAGTCGTAGACTTCTTCGGGGGCCCCGTTGAATTGTGCCGCGTAACGGGAGCATTCTTCCCAGCGCGGGCGCCCGGAGGTGGGGCCATCGGCGATTCCCGTGCCGGTACCTCGG
>CALGBT010000675.1 GCA_937884235.1 uncultured Pseudomonadota bacterium | reverse complement strand
GTTTGCATGCCTGCCAGGACCGCAGAGGCACCTTCTCGGTGGCCCCGGACCGGGAGAGCCTGGAAGTGCGGGAGAGCATTGCCTTCAAGCCGGCCTTGCTGCAGGTCGTTTCGGCCCAGGCGGGAGTGGTCTTTGTGAATACTGAGCCAGTGGGTCGCACCAACGAAATCATTAAGCTGGCGGCGCGGGATCAGCAGGGTTGGCAGGTGGACGTGGCGGTGCTGTTTGAAGATGACATCTCACCGCCGCTCAAGCGCATTGTCGCAGTCAATCCCGGCAGGTTGGAGAAGGTGCAGGCGGACCCGTCGCCGTAGCTGCAGCGCAGAGTTGCTGGATCAGTGGCGATGGCTCAGGCCAGTATTGGGAGAGAAGCTAGACCCGATAAAAGATAGTGATGGTCAGGCAGTGAAATTCGTTGTCGGAACTCTGGGTAATAACCTTGTCGACAATTTCCGCTTCGGGGTTGTCCCGTATCCACTGGGTTAGTTTCGCCCCCAGGTCTTCTCTCTCTCTGGCCTTGGTGGCCGAGAATACTTTTGCACCGTTGAATGATTCCATCGTTAGCCTCCCCTTTTTCCTCTCCGCCGAGTTAATGAAACCAATGCACTAGACATTGTGTTCCTGAATCTAGCACCTCGCCATTGTGGAGGCAACCCCAAAATGGGATTAAGCCGAGATTTCAATTGACAACGGGTGGCTGGCAATCTATTAATCGCACGCTGTTTCCACTGTGCAAAAGGAGTGGTTAGATGCCCCCAAAGATTCGGAAGAAGAGCGAAGGTGCAGGGCTGAATGACCCAGATCAAGTGATGGTTGGACTGCAGTCCACCTATGGCTTCCTGGACAAGTACAAGCTGCACATCATCGTCGGTTTTGTCAGTGTTATCGTTTTGCTGTTGGCGGTTTCCGGGTATGTGAATTACAAGGAATCCTCGCGGCGTGACCGGGCTGACGCGTTTTTCAAAGCGTTGAAGTTCGCTAATGCTCCGGTTGGTGAGACGTTGAAAGCCACTGAGGCAGCGCCGGCATTTGCCTCTGACGCCGCAAAGTATCAGAAGCTGGCCGAGGAGATGCAGGCCTTCCTGACGGAGTATGAGTCGACGGAAATCGGCAACACGGCGCGCCTGGTGCTGGCGTCAAGCAAGATGGAACTGGGTGAACATGAGGCTGCATACGAGTTGCTGAACCAGTTCCTCGCTGAGTCGGAAGACAGTGCGTTGCTTCCCGTCGTCTACGAGAATCTCGGTTATGCGTGCATGAACCTCGGCAAAACTGAAGAGGCAGTGGCCAGTTTCGAGAAGATGAAGGATTCTTCTCGGGAGTCCTATATTGTCTCCCGGGCCCTGGTTCATCTGGGCGACCTGTTCAATCCTGGCGCCACTTCCTCGGCTGCGGCTAAGGACCCGGCCAAATCCCTGGGCTACTACAAGAGCGCGCTGGAGGCACTGCCTGAGGCCGTCGAAGAGGAAGCCAATCCCCAGCGCTACCCGGTGGAAGAGCAGACTCGTCGTGAACTGCAGGTTCGCATAGCCGTACTCGAGCGTGGTTGAGCCGACTGATGCCCCTCTTCCCCTTCCGCTTCTCCGCATCTCTCACTGCTTTTCTGCTCAACCTGACTGTGCTGTTGGTTCCGGCACCGGTGGTTGCTGACGAAGCGGTGGTCAGTGTTTCCTACCGGGTCCGATTGGCAGAGCAGGGGCTTTTTGAGTTTGGGCCCCTGGAATTAGCTGCACCGGCGCTTACCGCGGACTCTTCTCGGCTCGTTGTGGGCACCTCCCAGGGGGACCTCTTTCTGATTGATGCCGCGACCTCCACCAGACTTGCGCAGAGGAAGTTGGTAGGAGGAGTTGTTGCTACGCCCACGGTTGCAGGCGAGAGCCTGGTTGTCGGCACCAATGATGGCCGGGTCTACCGCCTCTCAGCCGAATCACTTGAGCCGGAATGGAAGCAGCCAGCGGCGCTGAAAGGCAGCATCGTTTCGTCGCCTCGTGTCTGGGGAAACCTCGTTTTCGTGCAGGATGACCGAAGTATCCTGTTGGCACTTCGCTTTGACACGGGTGAGATTGTCGGCCGTTTTGACGGGCAGTCATTTGCCCGCCGCGGGCTTTCTCCTTTTACAATCTATGGCTACCCGGAGTTGGAAGTCGCGGACAGCACCCTCTATGCAGGGTTCGAGACTGGCACTGTAGCTCGCTTTGCTCTGGCTGGGGACGCCGAATTCGGCGGTCTTGACTCCACTTGGGAGGCTGGGATTTGTACGGCCGGGGCTTTCGAGACTTCAGATAGTGCTGAGGTGGCCAGGCTCTGCTCCCCGAGGCGGGTCTTTCGTGATGTTGATGCCTCCCCTACCCTGACTGATTCGGGTCTCCTCACCGGATGCTACTGCCGCGGCCTCGTAATGCTCGACCCCGCAGACGGCAAGGTGCGCTGGGAGCGGCCGGTACTCGGGCCGTCGTCTCCGGCGATTGTTGGCGGGCACGCAGTTGTCGCGGCCGCCGACGGTTACCTCTACGCCATTTCTTTGGGGGATGGTGCGATTCGCTGGCAGACACGTCTTGGCACCTCGCTCCTTAGTCGCCCAGGAGTACTGGGGGCTGCCGGAGACATTGCTTCAACGGTTCTGGTGGCATCCACCGGCGATTCACTCTTCTTCGTCAATGGCGCTGACGGAACTATCACCGCTCGTTTTGATTCCCTGGGCGGCATCGCCGCCCCTCCCGCTACGGCGGGCAACGTTGTCTTCTTGCTTTCCAATGAAGGCCTGCTTTACCGTCTCGACTATTTCCGGTAGACTCCTGCGCACGACGTCTGGCAGTTGCAGAGTGACTTCCGGGAGGGACTGGAGATGGTAGCGTGGTCGATGCGTGTGGCTTGTCTTTGCGGGATCCTGGTGACGGTGGCGTGTGGTTCTGGTGGCAAGGATGCCGGGCCGGATATGGCTGGAGGTGATGCGGTCATACTTCCCGGTGATATGGCTGCGTCTGATGCTAGGCAGGATTCAGCGCCGCAAGGACCAAAGATCGAGTGCACGTCCAACGAGGAGTGTTTTGCCGAGAACCACGTCTGCAACTGCTTTGGCAAGTGCGTGGTCGCTGGTTTCCAGGATTGCGAGGCCGACAAGAACTGCGGCGGTAAGGCCTATTGCGACCCTTGCGTCAAGATGTGCTACGAGAAGGGAGTCCTCTGTGACCCTTGCAATAGTGAGAACTTCTGCAACCCCCTCACCGGCGAGTGTATGCCCGTGGGCCAGCAGTGCGAGGTAGAGGACTCACACTGCCTC
>CALGBT010000674.1 GCA_937884235.1 uncultured Pseudomonadota bacterium | reverse complement strand
CCACGTCCAGCGTGGTCCAGCGTGGTCCAGCGTGGTCCACGTCCAGGTCCACTCCCTTGTCCACCGTCCACCGCGTCCACTCCGTCCACCAGATTGGTTTGAGAATCTGCTGCCATGTCTGCTATCATGGGTGAGGATGCGCCCCCCTGCCAACGTCGAGGTGCTGGAATTGAGCTTTTCTCGGGCCACGCCTGGTCTTTTTGGATGGATTTCTGGTCTGCTGCTGTTGACCATCACTTCCTGCGAAAGTGGGAGTGGCCGCGATGTGATTGGGCCATTGGGCGACGTGGATGCCGTTCCCTTCGCCACCGAAGACCTGACTGAGAATCCTGAGGAGATCTCTCCGTTTGCTGCCATTGGGGACCTCTTTGAAAGAACCCGAGTTTTGGAAATTGAGGTCTTCATCGACCCGAATGACTGGGATTTCATTCGCTTTCAAACGCGCGACATCATGGATATTCTGGGTGGTGAAGACTGCATGTCCGAACCCTTCGGCAGCCCCTTTACCTACGTCATGGCGACCATCAGAATCGACGGAGTTCTCGTTGAAGATGTTGGCATTCGGAAGAAGGGCTTCCTCGGGTCTCTGGACGACGAGAAACCGGCTCTGAAGATCAAGTTCGATGAATATGTCGACGGCGTGGAAATCCAGGGCTATGAACGCCTGACTCTGAACAACTGCCGGCAGGACCCGGCGCTGGTAAGGCAGTGCCTGGGCTACGATTTCTTTGCTGCCGCCGGAGTTCCGGCTCCTCGATGCAATTTCGCCCATGTTGTGGTCAACGGTGCTGACCTGGGCATCTACGCCAATGTCGAGAGCGTCAAGAAGAGATTTCTGAAGGGGCACTTTGCCGATGCGGGCGGCGACCTCTACGAAGGGACGCTCAGCGACTTCCGGGAAGGATGGAGCAAGACCTTCGAGAAGAAGACCAACAAACTGGAACCGGATTCCGGGCGAATCGAGATGCTGCGGGTGGCCCTGGAAGCCACCGATGACGACTTGCCTCAGGCCCTGGAGCCGTTGCTTGACGTCGATACGTATCTGACTTTCTGGGCGGCCGAGGTGCTCCTGGGCCACTGGGACGGTTACGCCGGGAATACCAACAACTTCTTCGTCTACGATGACCCATCTACGGGGAAATTTCTCTTCTTGCCCTGGGGGACAGATGGGATTCTGGGGAGTAGTGGCGGGGAGGAGAAGGATCCTGGCGAGGTTGTCCCGCTTTTCCCGGCAGTTCTCGCCCGCGGGCACCTCGCACGGCGGCTTTACCTGCTGCCTGCCGGCCGGGACCTCTATGTGGCTCGGCTGCAGGAGATGCTGCAGACGGTCTGGAGCGAAGCGGAGTTGCACGCCTCAATGGATGCCATGGAGGAGTTGCTTTCGCCATATGTCGAGCCGTGGGTTCTTGAACAGTTTGATGTGATACGCGTATTCGTCAATGCGCGCCGCCTGTCCATCGCGGAGCAACTGACTAACGGTGCACCGCCCTTGACTGAGCCCCCCGCCGACAAACTCTGTTTCCTTCTGGACGAGATCGGCTCCCTGGATGTCCATTTCGAGACGACCTTCGGAACGTTGGGGGAAGAGAACATTTTCCAGATAGGGGAGGGCACCTTTGCCGGACAGGTCAACGGGGAGGTTTTCGACCCCCTCTACCTGGGCTTCCTGGCAGGTTTCAGCGAAGAGGGGCCGGAACAATCGGTGGTCCTGGTCCCCGCCTATCTCCCGGACAAGACAGTTCTCCTGGCTTTTGCCGCGGTTCCCACGGCACTCTTCAAGAGTGGCTCCACCGTCGAATTGGGCCTGTGGCAGAAGGGGGCGGTCTATCTCATCCGATTCGACCCCGAGACCGATACTGACGAGATGCTGGGCATGATCGGCAAGGGGACCATCACCTTCGAAGAAGCTTCTCCCACGGAAGGTGAGGCTGTAGTTGGCAGCTTCTCTGGCACCTTGATTAAGGGGTTCTTCTAGGGGCACCTTTCCGTTACGCTGCTCTTGCGGCAGGAGTGAAGCTCCATGATTTGCGCAGCTTCCGACCTGAATACTAAAGCTATAGCTCCTTGACGCAATTCCCTGGTTCCGAAGTCATGGCCGCGCGCGCCTTATGCCTGCTCCGCACTCCCGAGCACGTGGATGCACTTATGCTTGTACAACTCCTTGAGCGCATCGCGGGCTGGGCCGAGGTACTTGCGCGGGTCGAACTCCGCCGGCTTCTCGATGAAGACTTTGCGGATGGCGCCGGTCATGGCCAGCCGCCCATCCGAATCGATGTTGATTTTGCAGACTGCGGACCGGGCCGCTTCGCGCAGCTGATCCTCGCCGATGCCGATGGCATCTTTGAGTTGGCCGCCGTATTTGTTGATCTCGGCCACGATTTCCTGCGGTACCGAAGAGGAACCATGCAGGACGATAGGGAAGCCGGGGATTCGAGTCTCGATTTCCCGCAAGATGTCCAAGCGGATCTTCGGGTTAGTGCCCGGCTTGAACTTGAAGGCGCCGTGGCTGGTGCCGATGGAGATGGCCAGGCTGTCGACGCCGGTACGGCCGACGAAGTCCTGCACCTCTGCGGGTTGCGTGTAAACGTGCTTTTCGGCTGAGACGTCGTCTTCGATGCCCGCCAGCACGCCCAGTTCGCCCTCCACCGTTACGTCGTAGCGGTGCGCATACTCCACCACCCTGGCGGTGAGCGCCACATTCTCCTCGTAGGGTAGGTGGGACCCGTCAATCATGACCGAGGAGAAGCCGGTCTCAATGCAGTCGCAGCAGAGTTCAAAGGTATCGCCATGGTCTAGGTGCAGGCAGATGGGAATCTCCCCGCCCAGCTCCCGGGAATACTGCACGGCCCCCTCGGCCATGTAACGGAGCAGGGTCTGATTAGCATACTTGCGGGCCCCGGAGGAAACCTGCAGGATGACCGGCGACCGCGTCTCGACACACGCCTGGATAATCGCCTGCAACTGCTCCATGTTGTTGAAATTGTAAGCTGGCACCGCGTATCCCCCGGCAACCGCCTTTGCAAACATCCCTCTTGTATTCACGAGCCCAATGTCCTTGTACTTTATCATCGCTATTTACCCCGTAATCTTCACTACGTTCAAGGAGCGATAGTGCCTCATATGGAGCAAGGGCGCAAGGCTCCTCCTTGTATGGGCAACCTGCACCCTTGACCTCAGTTTGATCAATGCCTAGGGTTATGGTGGGCAAGAACCCAGGGCCAACGGTGAAGCAGCTAGAAGGGACGAGATGAGCAACCAGTTCTCTGTGACGACCAATGCTACAGCACTTCTCTTGTGCGCCAGTCTTGTAGTCGCCTGTGGAGTTTCGTCCGGTGAGGGGGCAACGACTGCTGAGACGCGGCCAGAGGATGCACGGGCCGCTGTGGATATCGGTGCCGACCACCAGGATGACTCGTGGAGCGATACGCTCAATGATCTGCCTGCGCAGGACCTTGCCGGGGACGCATTTCCCGTTGATGTTGGCGAAGGGTATGCGGTGGAGCCGCAATTGCTGGTGCTTTTGCCTGCCTACATAGTGGGAGGTTCGGCCGGCGGCGGCTGGAAGCTCTCTTCCCGGAGTGCTGCCGCGAGCCCGACTGTAGAGAACTCGGTGGGGGGGAATTGGCAGCTCAAGAGCGTAGCTATTGGAGGTACCCCGTGACAAGAAGAGTCCCCATGACCCTGGCGGCTGTATACCTGTCGTTCCTCATCTCCAGCCCGGTTGCGGCTGTTCCCACGGCCATTCCCTACGTGGGTTACCTCGCCGACGGAAATGGTGCTTTCGATGGAACGGTCGCAGTTTCGGTAGAGCTTTTCGACCAGGCTGAAGAAGGTGTCTCGCTCTGGGGCCCGTACACATTTGCCTCGGTGGCGGTGGAGGCAGGCATCTTCACCATTATCATGGGTGGTGCCGATAGCCCGGAGCTAGAGAGTGTTTTGCTGCCGGCATCGGGGGCATGGCTGGACTTTGCCGTGGACGGGGAGCAACTTAGTCCGCGCCAGCAGCTCCTGTCGGTGCCTTACGCAATCGCGGCAGGTCATGCCGAGCTTTGCGATGAGGCTGCTACCCTGGGAACGCAGACCGCTGGTGATTTCGCCGCTGCTCTCCATGACCACGGTGATGCCTATGTGAGTGAGGGAGAGGAGGGCTCCATTACTTCGACCATGCTGGCGGAAGGGACGGTCAAGAGCGTGGCGATTGAGGACCAGACTCTGCTCTTCGCAGACCTTGGCCCCAACGGTTGCGCCGCGGGCGATGCCATCCAGTTCAATGGGGCTGGCTGGGCCTGCGCACCGGTACTTACTGCCGGGGAGTCCGCAGCTGCATTTGCCACTGCGGACGCGCTGGCCGCGGCAGTGGCCAGATTGGACGCGCTGGAGGTGAGCCTCGCTGAGCAAGTGGCTATGAATGATGACCTGGTAGTCACCCTGGCGGATCAGGAGGCTACCATCGTCGCCCATGCCATTGCCATTGCTGAGCTACAGGCCCAAGAATCGGGTGGGGGCGGGGGTAAATGCCCGGCAGACATGGTCGCAGTCGGTGACTACTGCGTCGACATCGTTGAGGCCAGCATGTGGCGCCGGTTGGATGGCGGCAAGGTGGATTGCGGTGCCGTGCAGGCGGCAGTTGAGCAGGCCAAGGCTGCGCCAATTGGTTGGGACGACGATGATCTGGCTATCTGGTATGGTGGTGCTCACCCCATGTGTGCCGGGGACGGGGCGATACCGGACTTATGCCAGTTCGAGCAGTTTGGCAATCCTCCCGCGTGCAATAACTTCGATTCCTGCTATGACTACCCGGAGCCAGAGAATGGCAGTTTCTCGGCTCCGCTCTATTCCTGTGCCATCGTTGGGGTTGCGCCCGCCCGTTCCTGTACCTGGTTCCAGGCGCAGCAGGCGTGTGTCTTCTCTGGCAAGCGCTTGTGCGACAACGCAGAGTGGCAGGGGGCTGCCAGCGGTACACCCGATCCCTATGCCGCCGACCCCGGGGGCGATACCGAACCCTGCAATATCTGGCAGAACAGCAAGCCATTGGGGTCCGAGTGGGCGACAGTCGGTCAGACCATCAAGGCGGGCACTGCCAAGGAATGTGTTTCCTCGCACGGCGTCTATGACATGGTTGGTAACCTCATGGAGTTGACGGCCGACTGGTGGGGGCAAGGGCCCAACAGCGCCGATGGGATTCATGCCAACCCGGAGTACAACAAGGACGGCTACTGGAACGTGGACGTTGCCGAGCACTCGGCCATCAAGCCACCCTTTGCCACCCTGCCCGCCACGGCGCACCGTGGCGGTGCCTACGATTACGGCTCACAGGCCGGGGTCTTCTCCATCTGCCTCACCGACGGTCCGGCTCACCACATTCATACGGTGGGCTATCGTTGCTGCGGCAGCCCGTGACGGGCCCTCCCGGGTCTCTTGTGGACTATCTCATCAGTGTGAATCTGAATCATAAGTCATTCATAACTTGGAATTTTTGGGCGCATGAGGTAATAAAGTAAGGCGCTGTTGCAAAGTCCAGTGACACATCAATCCGGTCGGCTCAATCGGGGCAACGTAAGACAACGGGAGATCTATGCTTAAGCTCGGGGTTATTGGTACATCGAATAAGACGGACGAGAGGCGAGTTCCCATCCACCCGGACCACTTTGTGCGGCTCCCAGAACCGATTCGTCGGCAGTTGATTGTCGAGGAGGGCTATGGTGAGCGGTTCGGGATGACAGATGCGGAGATGGCGGCCGAGACCGGCGGCATTGCGACACGGCGCGAACTCCTGGCAGACCTCGGAGCTGTGGTCCTTCCCAAGCCCAGTGTGGACGATCTCAAGACCTTACGCGTTGGTGGCCTTCTCTGGGGTTGGCCGCACTGCGTACAGCAGCGCGCAATAACCCAGGTCGCCATCGACCGCAAGCAGACTCTCATCGCTTTTGAGGAGATGTTTGTGTGGGCGCCAGATGGGCATGTTGGGCGGCACACGTTTTACAAGAACAACGAACTGGCCGGCTATTGCGGCGTCCTGCATGCCCTGCAATTGCGTGGCATCGACGGGCACTATGGCAAGGCCCGCAAGATCATCATTGTCAGTTTTGGTGCGGTTAGCAGAGGGGCAATATATGCCCTCAAAGCCCGCGGGTTCACAGACATCACCATCTGCATCCAGCGTCCGGACCACGAAGTGCGGGAGGAAGTGCTGGATTGTCACTATGTCCGGATCCGACCCGGCAAGGGGAGTGAGCCCAGACTGCTGGTGGTTGAACATGACGGCACTGAGCGGCCGTTTCTAGACCTGTTGAGTGAGGCTGACATCATTGTCAACGGGATCTTCCAGGATCCGGACGAGCCGCTCATGTTCGTAACTGCTGATGAGGTCTCTCGGCTGCAAAGGGATTGCCTCATCATCGACGTGAGTTGTGACGAAGGCATGGGCTTCTCTTTTGCCAGACCGACCAGTTTCGAAGAGCCCATGCTCCGAGTTGGTTCAGTGGACTACTATGCCGTTGACCACACCCCCAGCTACCTGTGGGAAAGCGCCACCAGGTCGATTTCCGCGGCCCTCATCGTCCACCTGCCCTCCGTACTGGCGGGGCCTCAGGGCTGGGAAGCAAACGAGACGATTCGACGCGGCCTCGTCATCGACAAGGGCGTAGTCAAGAAGGACAACATCCTGTCGTTCCAGAATCGACAGGCTCTCTACCCCCACGACGTCGTCATCAGCAAGTAGAGATGGAGTCGCCCTGGCCCCGCGCCAATAGCACACCGGCGTTGTACCGAATGGCATCAGTGCTCTGGGTAGGCAGGCGCCAGTCAATGAGCCATTCCACCCGTTCGGGGGCGTTGAGAACGGGGTAGGGGGAGGCGGCATCGATGAGAGAATTCACCCAGAATCCGCAGGCCTCAAAGGCAAAGAGGCGACGCTCAGGGAGGCGGCATTCTTCGGCGGTTCCGCAGCCTTTAGGGCAGACGCAGCAGGGGCCGCTGGCATAGGTCTCGAGAACGTTGTAGCCCCCGCCGGCCAGGGCTTTGGCAACCCTGAGCATGAAGTGGTGGACCTCCCCCTGGGGAGCATTACCTTCCCGGCCGCCAAACTGCAGGAGTAGCAAACTCTGGCCCCGGCTCAAAAGGGCCCTGGTTTCCTCCACCGTAGGTGCATGAGGCGGACAGCCGTGGAGACCCCGGGTGAGGCCCGGACATTCGGGAATGAGGCCCTGCGGCGTTCGGTAGGGGATACCACACATCTCCTGGATGCTGGCATCGACGATGGCCAGGCGCGGTGGCAGCAGGCCGGATCGCAATTCGAATGGCGCAACGCGGGCAGATTCGGCCTTCAAGCTCCGTAGCAACTCTGCCAAGGCTGTTCTATGTTCGCCATAGAAACCGAGGAAGTCCTCGCCAGGCGCACTTTCGTTTACCGGTGGCAGTTCTTCTGCGAAGCGGATGCGGCTGACTACGTCGGGGTGCAATTCTGCCATGGCTGAGCACTACTCCTTCGGTTGGTGCGGCGAACCAGATGCTTTGGCTGGTGCGCCATCCTCAGTCTTGGTGCGGAGTTCAGGTAGATCGGCGGCAACGCAGAGGGACAGGCCCTGGGCGAGGACCTGGCGGGTGACCTCCTGCCACAATGCTTCTACGTCAGTCAGAGACTCTTGTGGATTCATCCGCTGCCAGCCAGACAGTGTATCGTCGATGACGCCTTCCTGCTTCATTACCGGCCGGGCAAAACCGGCCCCTTCCCCCGTCCACGGCTGACACGGGAAGTAGCTGAACATTTTGCCCACCGGTGCGTCGGGCGTTGCCCCGCGGTAGAGCCGATAGTGCTGTACCTTTCCCGGCTCGAGAACGCCTAGTTCATAAGAAATAGCGAGAGGGGAGAGGGGCAGATATTCAGGGACTACACCGCGAGTCAGATTGACTCGCCAGTTCTCGGTGGAGTAGGGCGTGTCGTCGCTGACCACCAG
>CALGBT010000673.1 GCA_937884235.1 uncultured Pseudomonadota bacterium | reverse complement strand
CACCGGCTGATGTTGCGTTCCGACGGCACAATTCAGTGTGTAGCCTGTATGTTGTGCGTCACTCATTGCCCTGCCAATTGCATCTTCATCGTCGCCCGGGAGCATCCCGAAGCCGAAGTGCAGAAAGTCCCAGTCCGCTTCGAAATCGACCTTCTGAAATGCATCTTCTGCGGCATGTGCGAAGAGACCTGCCCTTGTGATGCCATCAGGCTTGACACCGGCCTGCTCGCCCGCCCTGTCCGTACACGGTCGGAAGCCATCGAGTGCATCGAAGAGTTACTCTCCCGCGGAGGCTCTTCGCAACCAGAGGCAAACCCCGAGGAGCATTAACGTCCGACCTTAGGTATTAGTTGTTTACCTGCGGGGATTACTGCTTCTTCTTGTTGACCTTGGCCCACATGCCCTTAAGGTAGTCGCCAATAGATGCTTGCGCCGGTTGCACGTTGGAGCGCATCTCCAGTAGACGCGTTTCCCGCAGCGACGGCACGTGCTTGGGGTCGATGCGCAGGGCTTTCTTGAGGCACTTACTCACATTGTCGAAGTCATTGCCTTGCTTGTGGTAGAGAGCCAGATAATAGTGCGCGTCAGCGTTGCCGTCATCGAACTTCAGCGCCGTCTCAAAGCACACCCTGGCTTCCTCCAGCCGGGTCTTGAGGTTCTTCTCCTGATTCTGGAAGAGACTCCAACCCAGGAACAAGAAGCCCCTGGCATCATCTGGCTTGAGCGTAGTGTATTCCCGAAAGTGGCTTTCCGCTTCGGAGTAGGCGCGACGTTTCAGGAGCATCTTGCCATGATGCAAGGCTATCTTGGCCTGCTCCTCAAGCATCTTGCCGCTGGTGGGTGCCGACTCGGAGACCCGCTCGCCGCGCAAATAGCGGCTGCGCTGGTCTGGGTCGGAGAGGATCTGATACGCTTCAGTCACTTTCTCAAAAACGAATGCCGCGTCATTCTTGCGGTCCATGAGCGACTGCTTGCGAATGGTGTCGGGATGAACCATGCGAGCCAGGCGAAAATACGCCTTCTTGACCTCGTCTTCCGTCGCACTCTCGCTCAAATCCAGTAGCGCAACAAAGTCTCCCGACTTTGCCTGCTCTACTTTCGTGGAAAGAATGTCGATTAGCTGACTAGTATGTTCGCGCACCATCGGAGACCCCTTGCGTGACAATAAAAGTAGCTCATCACGGCCAGAAATACAACTGCAATCGGTGGCCCGAAGCGCGTTGACATCGGCAACCTCATGGGTACAATGCTACCGCCTTTCTTAAAGAACAATGTAAGGGCGTTCAGACGCTGGAGGAAGACCCGATGAGACATGTCATAGCCGCATTCCTGATTCTGACATTCGCCATGGGCTGCGATGAGCAGCCTCCTGTCGAGGCCGTTGCCAGCCACCCCGAGTTGGCCGCTGAGAACGCTGTAGTGCCACAGGCCGGCAAAGCCATGCTGCCCGCCTACAAGCTGCCGGGAGACATGCGTCCCCTCAAGGCTGACCAGTACGACGATTGGCGAGATGCCCACCCGGAGCTCTATGCCATTACCGAGGCCCCCACTGTTGCGGTGCGGCCAGTAGCCGAATATGAAGACGCTGGACGTCTCATGATCACCATCTCCACCTGGGGCCTGCCCGCAGGAATCCGGCAGAACTTCGTCGACATCGTCAAGGCTGGCAAGAACGTCGTTGATGTCTATGTCATTCACGACGGTGCCTCGGTGAAATCCAGCTTCACCAGTGCGCTCTCGAGTGCTGGTGTGACCAGCAATGCCGTCACCTGGGTTAACATGAGCCTCGATTCCATCTGGACCAGAGACTACGGCCCCACACCCATCACGAGTCTCAGCGGCAAGGTAGGCATGGTGGACAACCGCTACTACCACCAGCGCATTTATGACGATGCCATCCCGACCAAGATGGGGAGCCTGTGGAACACCTCCGTCTTTCGTTCTCCCCTGGACTTCGAGGGCGGCAATTT
>CALGBT010000672.1 GCA_937884235.1 uncultured Pseudomonadota bacterium | reverse complement strand
CTCCTCGGTCCAGCCCCGGCGGGCGGCTTCATCGTAGAGTTGTCGCTGCAACGATTGGTCGATGAAGAGGTACTCGACTTGATGGGTGGAGAGTAGTAGTTCCACGAGTGTCCACGTCTTCTCGACGTCCATGGTCTCGGGGGTCGCGTCAATGAAGCGGCGCACAAATGCGTTGTCCATGAAGTAGTAGCTGAGGTCGGCATCGCGCCCGGCGCGGTGCGATTTGTGCGGGCGCAGTCTTCCCCCCTTCTCCGACGACAGATTCCCTACCACCACCGGCACTGTACCCGGATAGAGGCGCACCATTTCACTGCACGCCCACTGGATGATAGCGACGGTTTCATCGGTGCCGTAAGGGGCTTTGTCATTCTTGCGCACGTAGCCCGCCCCTTCCTTCGGTAGCAACCGGCCATGTCGTAGGTAGCCGTCGTTGGGGCGGCCCACCGATTCAGAATCCGAGCCTTCGGTGAACTGTTGCCAGTGTATGGCCCGGGGACGCCGCAAGTGCACGGCAGTGCCTCCCCCTTCCCCCCCCAGGACTTCGTCGTCGATGAGCCCGTCGAAGGGGAAATCCACTTCCGGCTTCGGGCGGTCCTCTTCAAGCTCGGCGAAAAGCAATTCCTCGTAGAGTGGTGGGTCTTCCTTCTGCTGATGGGCGCACGAGGGCCCGCAGTAGAGCAGGATCACCAATGCCGGGAGGCCCGGAGCGAGTCGCAGAATTCTACCCATCTGGTACCTCAGCCCTCCAGGAAAGAAGATGACGAGAAATGGTATTTTAGCCTGCCCCCGTCAGGGAGGCAAAAATGGCGACCTTGAATCACTCCCACCAGCGCCCGGCTTCTTCAGCAACGGATGGTCCCGGATACGCAATCCCGCTTTGGAGTTGTGCCATCATGCGGCGGTATTCCCCGGCCAGGGTGGTCAAGCCCATGCGCTCCAGATGGTTGTAACGGGTGGTGAGCATGGCGGTCACCTGGGCAGCGTTGCCGAGCCCGCGCCAGTTTGCAGCGGTGATCAGCCGGGTATCATACTTGACTCTCAGGCGTTCCTTCGAGAGGGTGTGGTAGGCCTCCACCAGGCATGGGAACACGGTTCTCGACGTGGCCCCGCGTTCGGGTGCGACGCGGTCGGGATGAATCTGGAAAGCAGCGTGCCGATAGACCTGTTTCACTTGCGATCGGGTGGCATCGAGAGGGAGGCCGAGGAGCTCGTAGTGTGAGGCATTGCGTCGCACCATGGCAGCCATTTCTGCCAGGG
>CALGBT010000671.1 GCA_937884235.1 uncultured Pseudomonadota bacterium | reverse complement strand
CCTGCCGCTGACCGGTTTTGGAGCCACGTCTGTCGGGAGGCGTAAGGGGTGCAGGTTTTTTGCATTGCGATATCTAGAAACGTGCAGTAACCTCTGTGTGGAACCGCCGTGGGGCGGATAGTGACGCAACACCAACGGAGGTTTGCCATGTCAGCCAAAGCCTTTTGCGTATCCTTGACCAACGCTCATAGCAATCCGGACAATGCGACTGTGGGACTGGTCGTCGCCAATGCCGCCATCGGCTGCGACAAAGAGACAACCCTCTTTCTCAGCTGCGATGGGGCCTGGCTGGCCAAGCGGGGCGAAGCCGAGAAGATCGTCCTGGGGAGCCCCTTCGTCCCCGCCAAAGAGCTGCTCGATAAGTTCGTTGCCGCGGGGGGCAAGATTCTCGTCTGCGCACCATGTATGAAGAAGCGCGACATCACTGAGGCCGACCTCATTGAAGGTGCAGCCCCGGCGGGTGGGGCAACCCTGGTAGAGATTCTCGCAGACGGCGCAGCCTGCGTTTCCTACTAGCGGGCGTCCCATATGGACCTGACGCTAACGAAGGCCGACATAGTTTTTGACGGTGGCGATCTGGACTGCGGATCGGGACTGGTGCTGCTGATCCGGGAGCATATGCAGCGAGTCCCAGATGGCGGCTTGCTGGAGATGCGCAGCAGTGAACCTACGGTGGGGCTGGATTTGCCGCCGTGGTGTCGCCAGGTCGGCCACGAATTCCTCGGGTCGATTCCCGGGGAAGGGGATATCCGCTACTTCGTCCGCAAGCGGGAGAGCGAAGCAGAAACGCAGGCGCTGGCGGAGGACAAGGCAAAGGCGCGCAGCTACGAATGGCGCCTGCGAATTCGCGCCAGTGACCACCTAACGAGCACCGCATACTGCCGCAACTTCTCTTTCAAGGTCGGGCAGCCGGCCAGCTTTGAGGAGCGGGACAAGCATCCGTCTGCTGTGGAGCTGCTCCTGGCATCCTTGGGCGGGGCGTTGGCGACAGCATATGCCACCGAATGCGGGCGTGATGGTCTGGATGCCGAAGATATCGAAGTGACGGTGCGCGGTAGTTTGCATAACGTGCTGTCCCATCTGGGCATCGAGGAGGGAGACCCGTCCCTGGCCACGGTGATGGTGAAGTGCTTCGTCTCTTCCATGGACGATGAAGGGCAACTGAGGGCGGTGTGGCAGCGAACCGTGGAGCGCTCGCCGGTGGCCGCTACTCTGGCCAAGGCAGTCGCTCTGGAAACCAAGTTGATGGTGGTATAGGGGGGGCATGTTCACAACAACACAGGTTGGAAGCTGGCCGCGTTCTCGGGAGCTGTTGGGAGCGCTGCGTGAGAAGAACAAGGGGCGCATGAGCCCGCAGGCGTTTAACGCCGTTGCTGACGGGGAAACGCGGCGCTGTGTCCAGCATCAGTTGGACGCCGGCATGGATGTCATCGTCGACGGCGAGCAGCGGCGCGACAATTTCTACTCGTTTGTCACCGACAAACTTGACGGGACGAAGCTCATGTCCCTCGCCGACATGCTCGATACCCTGGAGGACAAGGCCGGCTTCGAGGAGATGCTGGATACGCTGGATGTCCCGGCCTCGGCCATTCGCAACCCCACCTGCGTCGGGCGTCTTGCGCGGCGACAGCCCCTCGCCGTTGACGAGCTGCGCTTTGTCCAACAGCTAACGGATAAGCCGGTCAAAGTGGCGCTGCCTGGGCCCTATCTGCTTACCCGCTCCATGTGGGTTGGGGCTTACACCCGTAAGGCTTACAGCGACAAGCTCGAACTCGGCCAGGAGGTTGTTCGAATCCTGCGCGAGGAACTGCAGGAACTCGCTGCCGCCGGTTGTTCTTTTGTCCAGTTCGACGAGCCGGTTCTCACTGAAGTGGTGCTTTCGGAGGAGTGCGACCGCCGCACCTTCATGTGAGCGACTCTAGCCACCCGCCGTGATGCGGGTGAAGAGTTGCGCTATGCCGCAGAGCTTCTTAACCAGGTGGTTGAAGGAGTTGACGGAGTGCGCACCGGGGTACACATCTGCCGCGGCAATTGGAGTCGCAAGGAAGAGGTCCTCCTGACCGGGGATTACGCCCCCCTCCTCGACTTCTTTGAGTCCATTAAGGTGGACCAGATGGTCCTCGAATATGCCACCCCCCGGGCTGGCGACATCGCGGTTGTAGCGAAGGCGCTGGCCTCCCGTGAAATCGGTCTGGGCGTAGTCAATCCGCGCACCAGTACCGCCGAATCCGTTGCCGCCATCGTGGAGCAGGTAGAAGCGGCGTTAGCGTACTTCCGACCAACGCAGGTATTCCTTAATCCCGATTGCGGCTTTGGTTGTTTTGCCAATCGGTGCGTCAACGACGAACTCACCGCAGTCGCCAAGATCACCAATATCGCCGCGGCCTCCCGAATCCTGCGGGAGAAACACGGATAGAACCCGTGCCGCCACCTGCTGTCCAACTCGGCAAACCGCCGCCGTCCATAGCCATGTTGCAGCACGCCACCACCGGCTCTGTTGTGCCGCCGCCATCAGGGTCAACGGTGTAGAGACCGTCCGCCGACAGGTGGATATCAGGAGCGTGGCACTGCTATTTGCTGGCGAAGCGAACGGAGAAACTCCCGGGCCGGGGCCAAACCGACTTGCACCGTCATGGCTGGGCGCCGCGTATACTCGGCCAATTCTGCGAGTTGGCGGGCGGATTCTGGACTGACCCCGGTGTCAAGGAGGAGAAATCTAGTCCTGCAGTCGGCGAAGAATTCCCGGGCCAACAAGCGATCAAAGCCCCAGTCATCCATTCTGGCCGGCCACTCGTCGAGCCAACCGGGGGAAAGCAGGTGGTATCCGCTGGCCAGGTAGTCGCGAGTTGCGGCCTCGCCGGCAATCATGTCAAAGCAGAGGTGTACATCGGTGCCCGCCTTGCGGTGCTGCGCAGTGCCAGGGCCAACGCGGCACCATTCGCCCATGGCCGCCAGGATCTTGCCCGGGTCGCTTTCCAAACCCTCGGGTACCTCCCCGGGGGAACCGCAGTTCACCGTACACGTCTCCAGCTGCAGGCCAGCAAACTCCTCCTCGGCGAGCAGCGCAGTAAACTCCCTGGCGTAGACTTGACAGACTCGGAGTAGCACTGCTGGCACCCTCTTAGACGCGATAGTCAATGGGGTAGCGGCCCCACTTCCTGGCCGCATTGGCGATGGCATGAAGGGTCGATTCGTCGACCTGATAAGGGATTTCTCCGTGATTGTCGGCCAGAATGAAGCCTCCGCCCGGCCCCGCCGCAACGATGGCGGCCTTCACCTTGGCCTCAGCTTCCTCCGGGGTCCAGTGGCGCATGCCAATGCCATCCAGGTTACCGATAATGGTCGCCCTGCCGCGGCAGACTTCCTTGACCGCCGCCAGGTCTTCAGTGGCACTGATCCCCACTCCAACGGTGCCTGTGGCGATGACGTCATCCAGCACAGGCAGAGTTGCCCCCGAGGCAAAATGCGTGGCCACCGGTCCCTGAATTCGCTTAATGACGCGGGTTGCAAGGGGTTGGCCCAGGGACCGATAGAGGGAGAGCGGCACAATGGTCGGCGAGGAAACGGGGTCGAAGTAGACGATGGCTGTGGCCCCAGCCGCCAGTTGGGCGTTGGCCCACCCGACGCAGAACTCTTCGTTCACCGCCAGCAGCTGCTGGAGTGCATCGGGTCGTCCTGGATAAGGTCGAGGTAGCCCGAAAACCCCATCTGCATGACCGGCAGGGAAAAGGGACCAACCGCGACGCCCATGATGGGAATCGTCTCCCCGACTTCGGCTTTCATCATGGCGATGGCCCGTAGCACCTCGTTCAAACGGGGGGCGTCGGTGAGGACGGGGGCCTGG
>CALGBT010000670.1 GCA_937884235.1 uncultured Pseudomonadota bacterium | reverse complement strand
TGGACATCGACCCCGAGGAGCACAACGACCTTTCTGGGCGCGGTTACGAGGAAGAAGAATTACTCCAGGAGCACCTGACTCGCTTCCTCGAACGTACCACGGTCCCGACCAGTGAAACCGAGAGAGTTCCTTAGCCACAAGACCCGGTGCCGCTATCCCGGCCGCATCTGCTCAAGCATGGCCACGGTGATCGCTTCCCCGGAGAACCCGTCCAACTGCGGCTCCGGCTCCTGAGCACCACCCCGCCTGCGGGCAAAGGCCGGCACTGATCCAGCCACCCAGCCCGCCCGCGGCCCAGCAAAGAAATGCGGGGCGTAGTGAAGATCTGCTTGCGCCAACCGCCCGAACAGGCCCACCGGCCCTCGGAAGAAGAACGTCCCGCGCTGCTGCCCCGAAGGAACTACAACCTCCCAATCACGGCCCCCGGCCGCGACCCAGCGTCGCCCCAGATTGAAAACCTTCCGAAACTCGAAGACCTCGGGGTTCTTGAAATCCCACGGCAACTGAATCTCGAGCCGCTGGCATCCGGCCGCAGCAAAACGCATGACGCCAGCCCAATCCTCATCAGCCACAGAATCCATGTATGGGACAGCCAGGGACAGCCCCAGCCCAGATTCACCGCCGGGAGCCAGCTGCTGCAGGAAAGCGATGAGTTGGGAGGCATTGCCGCCGCTCTGCGCTGAGAGCTCCGTGGCACTCTGCTCCAGGCCGTTGTACACGAGGGACACCCTACTGACCCCAGCCTTCAACAATGCTGGCGCCAGCTCATCCCCTGCAACCCCATCACCGCCGTAGTAGAAACGGATGGGCCGGCTCGGGAAGCGAGCCGACAGATCCCTGAGGCAGGCGCCCACTGACACGGCCTCCAGCAACTCAAGGCCCGCCACCCACAACTCCCCGTCCCCCCACGGCGGGCGAAGGGATTGTCGGAAGATGCCAAGCAGGTCATCCTGGGGTACCAGACTCTGGTGGAGCCCCGGGCAGAAGGCCTGGAGCAAACACTCCCCACAGCGATCCAGACGAAGGTAGCCCTGTCCAGCCGCGGCCTTGGACTCCCCGGCCCGCTGCTTCTCCTGATACCGAAAGACATCCACCGGGTAACGCTGGTGCTCAAAGGCTGCCAGTTGGTCCGTGAAGAAACAAGGGGCCAGATTGAAGAGCTTGACGAACCACCCCCCGGCCAATCCGGCTCGTGCCGCCCGCCGGATCGCCCCGAGCAACTCGGGCAGCGCCAATGCATACTCCGCGGCCAGCCCCAGATTCCCCTTGGAGTAGATAACCGGCTGCAAGATCATCAACTTGATGCCATGCTGCCGGCCGAGCTGGCAGATGTCAGGAAGCTCCTGGTGGTTGAGCCGGTTGACCAGCACAAACAGATTCTGGTCAACATGCCTATCAAGGCTACGACTGATGGATGCAACATTGGCCATGCCCCGCAGAACCTGTGCGAACGACCCGTCACGGCCGACAAGGCCATCGTGAGTAGCGGCCACAGCACCATGCAAGGACCAGCCGATACTATCGATACCAGCTGCCAACGCCTGCCGGGCGAAGGCTTCGTTGGCAAACCGTCGCCCATTGGTTGTCAGGCTCACACGTCCATAGCCCAGCTCCCTGGCCCCCGCAACGAGTTCCAGGAAATCCTGCCTGATGGTCGGCTCACCCCCGGAGAAGCCAACCTGGTCATACCCGTTCTCCCGTCCCCACTTGAGCTTGCCCAGCAGAGCGTCACTGGAAGGGTCGGGAAGTTCGTTGCCCCCGGTACGCCAACCCAGCTGATAGCAGAAGGAACAGCGATTGTTGCAGCGGATTCCGGTTTCGATGGAGAGGGTTTTGCCCATAGGATCGGCTTCTTCCCGCGGTACTAACCGCCGGGTTGTCCGCCGGCCGGGGCCGGCAGAATGAACTCGTATTCGCCTTCTACCTTCGCCCGCAGCTTGGTCGCCTTCTCGGTCTGCTGGACGATCGTCCCGGAAATGGTGCCTGCCCACTTGCCACCCTCTTCCGCCGTCCAATCGGTGATATCAAAGGTCCCTTCGGACCCCTCGACCCTGGAACTGAACTCCTTGTTCTGGATGGTCACCGTGATCTCGGGTTCGAACCCGCTAAAGGGGTAGACTCCCGACGATGAGGTCGCCGGAGGCTTGTCCGAAGTGCCGATAATGATACCGAAATTCAGAGTCAATACGGTGAATGTCGGCATCGGCATGGTATCGGTCATGGCCAGGGCAACCGCGGGTGCGATGTGCGTTGAGCCAAAGGCGAACTTGGTACCCAAACCAGTGAGGTCACGGGCAAAGGGATAGTGACAGCAGGTGGCCGATTCAAAGCAAGCTACCTGCACATCAGCGGCACAGGCCACCCCCGGCCCCATCTCCACATCCAGGGTGAGCACGTAAGAACTGGGCCCCGGCAAGCCCGGCTTATCCTGCGGCCAATCAACGTCCTGTACTGGCGCCACGTCCTGCACCGGCGGCAAATCCGCCGTCGCGACCACATCGGTCCCCGGCACTTCCTCCTCTCCACTCCCCGAACAAGCGGCAGTAGAGAAACAAAACAGGACCAAACAGACGAGGTTCAGTCGATTCATCCTCTCCCCCTACGGCAGGCACGTATCAAGGTGTGGGTCACATTCGATGTCGGTGGTGAAAGGAATGATCGCTTCGTCAAAGAGCTCCGTTTCCTCTACTCCGGACAACACGCCGCTGAACTTGTAGGATTCAAAAACGTCATCACCATCAGAATCAAAGTCGGGACAGATCTTGGCCAGATTCATGAACCAGTGGAAGTTGGCAACCCCCATGCCTGGGATGGTCATGCACAGGTCCTGGGCCTCGGCTTCGAGAATCGCCCCACTTAGAAAGGAGTTGGTAATCTCGGTGCCATCAGCGTTGATATCGCAGAAACCGGTAATGCCAAAGACGTGGAACGGCTTCGAAATCGTAGACGTCACAATATCCAACTCGATGGGGTCATCCCAGCGGATACGGCAGCCATCAAAGTAGGCATCGAAGACCGCCGGGTCTAGCATGTAGTTGTACTTCAGCGGCGTGATGGTGCCGTCTTCTGCCACTGATTTCGCCGCCGTGGCAGACGTCACCCGCAGCCTCGCGGTACCAGCTTCAAGGTCGTGCTCTACCACATGGAAGAGAATCACCAACTCATAGTCGCCGATGTCCGCAGCCCAGACCTCGTTGATCTTGTCAGTGGGTTCCTTGGCATCAAGGCTCGTGATGCGGAAGACCCGCCCGGTCATGTCCGGAAGACCCGGGCACTCCGGCGGG
>CALGBT010000669.1 GCA_937884235.1 uncultured Pseudomonadota bacterium | reverse complement strand
CACCAACTCGGTGCTGACCCGCGTAGATGCTGAGCTGCCCGCCCTGGTAGATGAGGGGAAGGCCACCCTGGCACAGGCACGACAATCGTTGGCGCAGCTGGACGCGCTGGTGCAGGACGGTCGAACTCTGCTGGCGAAAGAGGATGGAGTCACCCAGGGGGTGGAGCGCTTCAATCGCCTGGCGGCAAATCTGGAAGAGCAGCTGCCACAGGCCGTGGACGACGTTGAGGCGTTGTTGGAAGAATCTCGGTTCTTCGTGGCCGAGGCCCGAGGTACCGTGGCGCGCCTTGAAACCGACCTGGCACTAACAACTGAAGATGCTCGGGGCTTGATGCGCCGCACCGGGCGCGCCGTGGATGGGCTAGACATTGCCGATACCCTCGACGAATTCAAGGAGCCGGTCAAAGCTCTGGTGGCCAACCTTGCTGATACCGGAGCCCGCATCGCCCAGCTTTCCGGGTCAGCAGAAGGGCTTTTCGTCAAAGCCGATACCGTCCTCTCCGATCTGGCTGCCATGAGCTCCAACCTGCGGCAGGGAAGAGGCACTGTCGGGGCTTTGCTGCAGGACCGCGAGCTCTACGATGACATTCGCGAATTGGTGCTGGAACTCAAACGGCACCCCTGGAAAGCGGTCTGGAAGGCGGATTAGCCTCATACCGTTCACCCGCCAGGTGCAGCAAAGCCGGCAACGGTTCTCGTAAGTCCTTGCTACACCACCCGGTCCTTGGGTATCTTGTACGGCAGTCTAGAGGAGTGCGCATGCGAGCCTGCTGGGGACGATTACTGGGAGTAAGTGGACTGCTACTGGTCCTGGGCACGGCCTGTTCGACTGATCCGGGCGGCGTCACGGATACCAGCGATGGTGGTGCGACGGACCAGTGGGTCGACAGCTGGACCACGGAAGTATCGGTGGACCTGCCGGGTATTGAGGGCGGTAGCAAGGATGTTGGATTGGGAGACGGAGTGGACCTGGTGGACGGGGCCACCCTGGTGGACGCGGTGGACGCAGTAGACGTGGTGGACGCGGTGGACGCGGACGGGGTGGACCTGGTGGATGGGGGCGACCTCGTGGACATGGTGGACGATGTCTATGTGCCGCCTTGTGAGATGGGGGTACCCTGTGATGATGGCAACCCTTGCACGGTGAATGACGAGTGCTTTGAAGAAGGTTGCCTGGGAACCAAGAAGGACTGCAGCGACGGCAAGGAGTGCACCTTTGACTGGTGCCAGGATGGCCTCTGCGAGAATCCCCAGAAGCCGGGCTGGTGCTGGATTGCGGGCCAGTGCCGAAAAGAAGGGGAGGTCAATCCTAACAATCCCTGCCTGGAGTGCATCACCGCCCACAAGATCATGACCTGGTCTCCCGACGACTCCAACCTTTGTGACGATGGCAACAGTTGCTCGGACCCTGACACCTGTGCTGACGGCCAGTGCGTTGGGACCGTGGTTTCCTGTGACGACGACAACTTCTGCACGGAGGACGGCTGCTACTTTGGTGAGTGCACCCACGTCCCGCTCAACGGAATTGCATGCGAGGACGGGGACTTCTGCACGCTGGACGACATCTGCTTTGCCGGGGAGTGCGCCCCGGGGACTGATTTGCGACTCTGCAACGACTATAATCCTTGCACCAAGGACTCCTGTGACCCCCTCAAAGGCTGCCTCTACATACCCGATGACGGTGGGCCCTGTGAGGACAAGAACCTCTGCACTGCCAACGACTACTGCCAGAGCGGAATCTGCATGCCAGGACAGGAGATTACCTGTGATGACGGCAGTGACTGCACCAACGATTCCTGCTCCCCCCTGATAGGATGCAAATACATCAACAACTCCAATCCGTGTGACGATGGCAACCCCTGCACCATTGGCGACCAGTGCCTGGGGGGACTCTGCAAGAAGGGACCCAACGAGCTGGACTGCGAGGATACCAACACCTGCACGCAGGAATGGTGCGCCCCCTACGTCGGTTGTCAGTACAAATCCATTGTGGCCCCTTGCAGCGACGGTAACGGCTGCACCTTTGGCGACCACTGCGAAGACTCTGAGTGCGTTCCCGAGTGGACCATGGATTGTGCCGACGACAATCCCTGCACCGATGACTTCTGCTCGGAGGCATCGGGGTGCGCCAACGTCTTCAATTCAAGTCCTTGTGATGACGGCAATGAGTGCACCCTTGGCGACCAGTGCGTCATGGGCAGTTGCGCCGCGGGGGTCCTGCCCCTCACCTGCTTTGAGGAGAATCCCTGCGCCTCTGGTTACTGCGACCCGGTGCAGGGTTGCGTAATGCAACCTGAGGACGGCAAGGGTTGCGATGACAACGATGAATGTACGGTGGGGGATTTCTGCCTGGGCGGGAACTGCGAGCCCGGGTCGGCAGACGTCATTGATTGCTCTGACGGCAAGGAGTGCACCGTTGACTGGTGCGACCCGGCGCTGGGGTGCATGCACGAGAACATCGAAGCGCTGTGCGATGATGGCGACCTCTGCACCGGGGGTGATGCCTGCGTCGAGGGCCTCTGCCTGGGTACCCCCATCAGCTGCGACGACGCCAACGCCTGCACTGTAGACACGTGCATCAAGGATCAGGGCTGCAAGTACAGCGTTATTGTCTCGGCCTTCTGCCAGCCGCAACTGATCATCGACTATCCGCCCCGGGCCGCAGAGCTGACCGGTCCACCGACCACCGTAGAGGTCCAGGGACACGTAGTTCACAACGCCGCGGCGGTGGCCTGGGTAACCATCAACGGAGACAAGGTTGCGGTGCAGCCTGACGACACGTTCACCTACTCCATGGCTGCCACCCAGGGCATGAATATCATCGAAGCTGAGACCTACGATCTCTGGGACGGCCACGACCGCGTGGTCCAGGCTTTTCTGCTCAGCGCCGAGTATGTCCCCATGAACGCAGCCAACCCCTCAGTATCGATGATCAAAGACAGCATCATGATCTACCTGGGGCAGAACGTCTGGGATGACAACACTCCTGACCCCAATGATTTTGCGACCTTCTTCACCTACTTCTTCAATGCCATGGACCTGGCCGCCATGATCCCCAACCCGCTCTATGAGAACGGCCAGTACAAGGTCAAGGCGAAGAACATGAGTTACGGGGCCTTCGACCTGGACATCACCTGCATCACCGGCGGCATCCACATGAACGCGACGGTCCCCAACCTTTCGTTGAATCTCGATGCC
>CALGBT010000668.1 GCA_937884235.1 uncultured Pseudomonadota bacterium | reverse complement strand
AACTCCATGTTCAACAATTCGGTTCCTTCCAGATCCGTTTCCGCATTGTGATAGAACGGGAGCATGAAGCCAGCCTTGGCCCCATAGTTGACACCGTCAGTGATAACACCCTTGGCCGTCAGTTCCAGTTCCCCACCCACCTGGACCGAGTCCTGCATCTCCTTGAGGGTCAGGATGCCATCTGCTTCCGAGGCGATTCCCAGGCCGTCACGTACGAAGACTTCCCACGCACCGACACCAAGGCGGGTCTGGAACTCGATGCTCTTCTTCTGCACCGGTCGGGCAAACATACCGATGCTCTCCCGCAGGGTGGTGGGGGCGAAGGATTTGGTCAGGTCGTAAGAAGTATTGGCGGGCACCTTGTCATCGGCGGCGCTGATGACGTCGCCCTTCTTGTCCTGGATGACCAAACCGGTATCCACCGGACGCAAAATGTAGCCCGGCAGCAACGAGGTCAGGGCACGGAAAGAGGCGAAGGGACCCAACCAGGGTACCGACGGGAGCTCATACATGTAGGTGGACGAGAAATCCAGGTTGTCCAGGCTCTTGTAGAACTCTTCGAAGAGGGGGGTCTTGCTGTAGGCCAACTGGTAATTGAGCAGGTTCTCCCAGATGTGGCCAGACTTGGAGCGGTAGTCGATCCCGCCGTTAACCATCAAGCCCAGGTTCCAGGTGGAACCGTCGTCGGTTCCCACGACCTTGCTGGCATGGCTGAATGCACCGGTGGCCGATGCCTTCAACATCTGGTGCCAGCCAGGAGCACTCTTGTCAGCGGTGGTATCAATCTTGTCCGGAACGTAGTCGGGCATCTGGGCCAGGGCCGGTCCGACCATCAATGTTAGTGCAACAATCATCCCAACAAGAGTCATCAGTAGATTACGCATCTCGCTTCCTCCAATTTTTAGGGACTCAGTAATTGCCACGCTTGTATCATTATTCTCGGCAATGGCAAGCACAAATGATCCGCTCGTTCAAGTTCGTTGACCCATTGTTAGGGCTCCTAAATCCATTCGACAAGGGGGGGCCTAATCATTTTCTAACATATCCCTGTGCTGGATAGCTGTTATGATGTTGCCATCGGGCAGCTGAACCCGCGGGAGGTCTACCATGGCTACGCATCGGATCCTGGTTGTCGAGGACGAGGCTGATATCCTTCAACTGGTCACCTACAACCTCGCCCGGGAGGGGTTTGAAGTGGTTGGCGCACCTTCCGGTGAGGAAGGCCTTGACGAGGCCCGCAAGGGTATTTATGACCTGCTGCTCCTCGACCTGATGTTGCCGGGCATCAATGGGCTGGACGTCTGCCGAATGCTGCGTCGGGAGGAAGCAACTGCCCGCCTCCCCATAGTCATGCTGACGGCCCGAGGCGAGGATATAGACATTGTTACGGGGCTTGAGCTAGGGGCCGACGACTATATCACCAAGCCTTTTTCCCCCCGGGTACTGACGGCCCGTATCCGCGCCGTTCTGCGTCGTGACAAGCCCTCTTTGGAGGCAGCGGAACAGCCTTTCGCCATTCACGAAATCACTATTGACCCCAGGCGCTTTCATGTGGTGGTTGCCGGCCAAGCTGTCGATCTTACGGCCACCGAATTTGGGGTCCTCCATTTCCTTGCTCGCCGCCCGGGCTGGGTTTTCACCCGTACGCAGATCATTGAGGCGGTCAAGGGCGACGACTACCCGGTTACCGACCGCTCCGTAGATGTCCAGATCGTGGGTCTCCGCCGCAAGCTCGGAGATGCGGGTGTCAACATCGAGACGGTACGTGGCATTGGCTATCGGTTCAAGGAGTAGCAATGGCTTCCGGCAAGTGGCGTCGCCAGACCTTTGTCATCGCCCTGTCAGTGGGGCTGGCTGCAGCGGCGGGCGGAACCATCGGTGTGTTCATTCCGGGGGGGACCCGTGTTGATGTACTGTTGACTGCGGCGCTGGCGGCCAGCGTCGCAGCCGTGGCGGCGCGCCTCGCCATTCGGCGACTGCGCGGTCACCTGACTGATGCCTAGGACCGGTACCGGGAACTGCAGACCGGCGTGCTGGATGTGATCGCCGAGAAGCAGGGCCTCGAACTGCTCCTATCGAGCATGGAGGAAGCTGTTCTGCTCCTTGACATGGAAGGCCGCGTGCTGCGCTCTAATGCCACCGCGGTGGCCACCCTCTTTCCCGACGAAGCCGAGATTACCGGGAAGGTGTTGCGGGAGATCGTCAACCATGCGTCGCTCCATACTTTCGTTCGGCGCGCCAGCGATTCTGTCACCAGCACCGATGGTGAAACCTCCTTCCAGGATGGTGGCGACCGCCACTTTCTAGCGCGCGGAACGCCCATCTTCAGTGATGGCGGCCAGCGGGTGGCCACCCTCATTGTGTTGCACGAAGTTACGCGCCTGCGACAACTGGAGCGGGTGCGGACGGACTTTGTCGCCAACGTATCGCACGAGCTCAAGACCCCTATCACGACCATCCGCGGGGCGGTGGAGACGCTGCAAGACGGTGCCCTGGAGGACCCCGCACATGCACGGGAGTTCCTGAACATGATTGGACGGCAAGCGACCAGACTGCAGGCTATCGTCGAGGACCTGTTGGACCTGACTCGTCTGGAGAACATCGATGCCCAGGGAGCGGCAGAGCTCTCTTCGGCGGTTCCCGCGGTCATCGTCGAGGGGGCGGTGAACCAGTGTTGCCCGGCTGCCAAAAAGCGTGATATCCGGCTAGAACTCGATTTGAATAGTAGCGAGCGGGCACTCTGCAACCCCTTGCTCCTTGAGCAGGCGATGGTAAACCTTGTTGTCAATGCCATCAGGTACACCGAAGCGGGGGGAATGGTCAAAGTGACCGTTGAAGTGCGGGGCCAGCTTCTCGCGCTGGCGGTGAAAGATACCGGCCCCGGTATCGCCCCCGAACACCACGACCGGATCTTCGAACGCTTCTACCGCATCGACAAGGGGCGTAGTCGTGCGGCAGGTGGTACCGGCCTCGGACTGGCCATCGTCAAGCATGTTGCCCAGTTACACCGGGGTCGGGTGCGGCTCTACAGCGAGGTGGGGAAGGGGAGCGAATTCGTGCTGCTCTTACCGCGCCAGGCGACCAGAGACTAGCGGCCTGTGACCAGCAACGCACCCAGATTGCCGGCCATGTCAACAACCAGTCGCCCCCTTGTACGGACGCTGGCCGGCAAGCGGTCCAGCCAGTGGAGCACCACCCGGTGGTACCAGGAGCTACGCTTCGCATCACCGCGCGCAAAGCTGGCGCGCGCCCGCAACCCGCCGTCGGCGAAGGTCAGCCCGAAGTTGCCGAAGCTGAATTCCGACAGCGGCGGCCGCAGCACCGACGGGCCAACGAGAGGCGCGCCAGGATGGCCATAGACCGTAGACTCCATGGTCTTCCACTGCTCATTCCAGCGGTATTCTCCGCCGCCGGGGCAGAGCAGGCGGACGTACCACAGGCGCTCGTGCACTGCCACTGGGTCTTCTTCCGGGAACAGCTGGCGCCATTGGTTGAGAATCGGTAGGTTGCCAAAGCTCCGCGCTTGCATTTCCGGGAGGAGCTCTTCTTTGGCTCCGGCCTCCAGCAACTTCAGTACCTCGTCGGTTGCCTGGAAACCGAGTTGCTCACCTTGCCACCCATCGGCCCGCTCATCCATCCGCTGCGCCGTGGCCGGTGAGGAGGCGCGCTGCTCGGCGCGGCGTAGAGAGCGCTTGAGTACCTGTTCATTGAGCGTAATCGTCAGGGCCTGATCGGCGATGGCGTAGTAAACTGCCAGATCCTCCGGAAGATCCTTGTCCCATTGCTGGGCTGGACCAACGCGGACGTAGGAGAAGTTGCCCTCCTTGCGCGTCTCCCAGATGGTCATGTTGGGGGCAGTTTGCTCAATGAATGCCCGTACTGAAGCCAGGAACCCGGTTGCCTTCATGGGGCTCGAAATAGCTATCCGGAGAGCCACCGGTAGCCGGTTGAAATTGCGCTCAAGGAAGTCGTCCTTCTTGTCCGCCCGGACCAGGTCCCTCCAGTATCGGTCCTGATCTCCGTAGATGACCACCGAGTCGCCCAGCCACGAGAGCAGGTTGCCAGAGAACCCCGGGGCCATGGAGGGGGCGAACGAGGCCACCTTGCGCACCGGTGCCGAATCCGGATTCAGCGCAATACCGAAGCGGAAGAGCGCCTCCCGGTGCGGGTCGCCGGTGTAGGTCTCCATCTTGCTGCCGGCAGTCAACTCAATGAACTCTCGATAGTCGCTGTTGGCGATGAGGGGCATCACTGAAAGGTCCATGGCCAGTTCTTCGGAATCCACGTTGAAGCGGATGGCGATGGGGTCGAAGTAGTCGCGCCAGTTGCGTTGATAGCGGTCACGGAACCAGCGGTAGGCTTCGGCCTCTTCTCCCGTCACCTGCCTGGTATCCAACTCCACGATGGGCGTCATGAAGGCCAGCGTCCCCCACGTCTTTGATACGTAGCCCTGGTCGATGGGCAGCAATGGCCCGATCACGGTTTCCTTGATTATCGGGGCCTTGCCCGAGGCCACGGCAGCCAGATGCTCAGCCTGATAGTGAGCCAGCACCGCAGCGGCCCGGACTCGCCGGGAATCGGCGATGCGCCATTGCGGGCTGCACCAGCGCCTGATGGCGGCATCGGGCAGGATCAGGAAGGCGGTCTCGTCCCCGCCTCCCAGGGGGTAGCGGTGGCGGAAGAAGCGGTATTCAGGCAGTGAACCCAGTGAGTCACGCTTCTCAGTGACCGTCTCTGCGAGGCGTTGCAGCTGTACCAGCGAATTGGTGACGATGACCAGGTCGCCGTGACGGGCCAGATAGGAACAGACCCGGCGCTCGAGGGTGCAGACTCCTTCGTAAGGAATATCAGCAAGCTCTCCGCTGACAACCGCACCCGCCGGTAATCCGGCCGCCGCGGCCGCCTGCTTCCGGCGCACGTGGGTGACGAGCAATTCGGGGCCGTTGGCATCGAAGAGGATGGCGACATCCGACCCCATACGCAAGAATGGGTCGGACCCGGTGAAGGCAACACTGCGCACCAGCTTCGGCCCCAAGAGGCGTGAGAGTCCGCTCATGGAGAGACAGAGTTGCTCCTGGTAGTGCCCTTTGACGTTGGTATCGGTGGAGCGAGCCTCGAAGAGTGCCAGCAGGGGAGTACCGAGACCGTCCGCTTCGTCAGACAACTGCAGCATGGCCGAGAAGGTCGGAAAGAAGAGGGCGTGCTGGTCAGCCGGGATGAAGCGTGCCAGGGGGTCCGCTGCAGGTGCTTCCGCCGGCAGCAAAGGGGTCCAGTCCAGCTCGTTGACCGTGATACCTTCGATGGTGGCGATGTCTATCAGTTCCTTGGAGCCGCCGCGGGGCAGCAGGACACGGTCCAACTGCAGGTTCTCGCTGAGCGCCCGCCCGCCGCTGAAGAGGTCGTAAGTGTCCGTCAGATCATCAACCGAGCGTTGCCGCCGTTGTTCGAGGGTAAGTTCCTCGGCGCCGGCCACAGGCTTGTCCTGGTCACGAAGATGGCGGAACCAGGCGGCCCCCGGGACGCCGCGGTTGAGCAGTTGCTGGTAGTGGTCTCGGCGGGCCGCTCGCCACGCGGCCTCGTGTGGGCCCGCCTGTTTGGGGGAGAGCCGGAACCTCAGGCGATCCTGGCCCGGTTTGGCCGCATTCAGGCGAGGAACGCGTAACTCGCCAACCACATCCTGACCAGCCGGTGCACGCACCACGAGCTCTCCTTGCTCCCGCAGGTCAATGTCCCATTGCCAGTAGTGTATTTCGCCGGTAACAAAGGCCTCCGCACCCCCTTCAACTCTGACCTCCGGGTAGAGATTGTGGGTCAGACGCCACGAAATCGTCCGCTCCTCGTCAGGGCCCGGCAGCGACCCGTTGGTGAAGGTCAGGTCGCCCAGCTTGATCTGATAGTAGGCGTCCTGCGACAATGCCGGAGTGGCAACCAGCGCAAGAGTAAGCACCAACAGTCCACGTATCGCGAATCTACTCATGAGATCACCTCCGGTTGACTTCCCATCTGGACCCCATGGTAGAGCAATGCATTCCCCGGTGGAAGTTCGTATTCGGTTAGGAAATCGTTGCCAGACGATGTGTTCCCCTGGCGACCGCCGGTGTTAGTTGTCCGGGTTGGCCACGGCAGACGGGGGGATGATGGTGACGTATCGATCGCGGATGGCCTGATAGGTCAGCGAGTACACCTGATCCAGGGTGTGATTGGTCTCTGTCGCCACTTCCTGCAGGGTGTGATTGCCGCCCTTGGCCAGCGGGTGTCCCGCTGGTGGTGTTTGCAGCCAGTGCAGCACGTGATCCTCGTGGAGAACAGGCAATTCCCGGTTGAAGAACTTCTCGGGGTCATCATCACTTGCCATCTGGAAGAGCGGCGGATTCTCACCGAATCGCCGCCGGAAAGCGTATCCGTACGCCCCCAGTGCGGCCGAGATACCATCGGCCATGGCCGACGTTACCGTGGCGTAACGGCAGGTGACGTCGCCGGCGAAGTAGAGTCCCGGCACACTCGATGCCAGGAAGCCATCTACCTGCGGAATTCCCGGCAGTCGCTCTTCGATTTGGAAGCCGAACTCCGGCATTACGGGGCTCTTCTGGAAAGATACGTAGTCCAGCATCAGCGCTCCCGCCCACGGCTCAATCAAGCCGTTCTCTGGAGTGTCGACTGAGAGTACGAATGCATTTTCATCACGCTTGAGGATTCGCCATTCTTTGCAGGCGATAACGCTTCCGGGGAGATTGTTCAACTCAAACTCCTGCCCTTCGGGAACGAGGAACAGGTAATCGGCGCGATACCTCCAGTAGAGCGGTAGCAGGGCACGCACGTTGCGGTTGGTGACTACTGCGATGGGGCGACCGTCGGCGTAGGCCTGGGCTTTCTCGATCAGCTTGCCGAGGAAGCTTACTCCCCGGTAGGTCACAAAGACTCCGTCTTGTCGTTCGTCCAGCTCGTTGCTCATGGGGCGGCCACCGGTGGCGACTACGACTGCGTCGGCTTCCACGATGCCGCCATTGGCGATGGTCAGTGCGAAGGAGCCAGTGAATGTGCGCTCGACCTTTTCCACGCGAAATGGGAGTACCGGGATCTCGTAGCGCTCGACATCCCTCCTTAAATCGTCAAGCAGAACCTCCGATTTCACCGAGTTGGCCGGCCCGGTAATCAAGCGATTGCCTCCGGTCTTGAGCAATCCACCCAGGGCCGAGGGGTCGAACAGGGCCACCGACAAGGGCAATCCCTCGTGCTCCTTGACATGCCGGACGCGAATCGCCGCGGCCATCCCCGCTGCCCCACCACCTATGACTGCTACATCGCATTTCCAACTCTTGTGATCCATGGCCAGACCTCCCTGCGCCAGTTGCTGACGAGGTTAGTAACTGGTGGCCGTGGTTTCAATTGGTGAGCTGTCACCGAGGGTTGCTTTCGGCAATCCGGGGTGCGACCATCGGCTGTAGTCGTGGAACCGCGCAAAGAGGGGTTGCCATGGGAGTTGAGATTGAACGAAAATTCCTCGTTGACAGTGGGCGCTGGCAGCCTCCGACGAAGGGAGGCCAGCGGTTACGGCAGGGGTATCTGGCTCGGGGGGGGGGATGCACTGTTCGGGTCAGGGCCGGG
>CALGBT010000667.1 GCA_937884235.1 uncultured Pseudomonadota bacterium | reverse complement strand
GCTGGGGAGCAGCCCGATGCGGGCGCCGATGCGCCCTCCGCTCAGGATGACAGTGCTACGGAAGAGAAGGTGGCTGCTGATACGGGTGCCGCGCAAGAAGGAGAAGTCGCTGCTGCGGCCGCGCCGGCAAGCTTGGTGAAAGTACGGGGCGCTGATGTGACGACGCTGCTGGCGCTGGCGACGGGTGACAATGCGGTGACGCTGCAGGCCCGGACGGTCGTGTTGACGAAGCTGGCCAACGCCTTGGATGAAGCGGGCAAGGGCTCGACCCTCTACGGTGACTGGTGGAAGAGTGTTGCTATCAACAGCGGCAAGGTGCTGTGCGCTGCCTGCGGGCAACTGGGCACCGTCCAGGAGCAGTACATCGACGATCTGCTCTTCCTGTCGGGCAATTCGGGCATCGTCTGTAAGGGCGCGCAGTTGGAAGTTGCCAAGGGGATTCCCGCGGCTGAGGCTGTTGCCAAGCACTGTGGGGCAGAACTGGGCGTTGCCGAGGCTGACCTGGCGTTGGTGACTGTGCACAACGTGCTGGAGCTCAGGCTTTACGCGCTGGCCAACCAGATGCTCAGCAACCTGCCCATCAGCGCTAACGACAACCCCTTCAAGGCACAGTTCGACGCGGCCGCGCAACGAGCCGGCGCTCTCCTGCTGAAGAAGATCTCCCTATTCCCGACCATTGCAACCTACCCGGTCGACCAGTGGGAAGCGCAGAAGGAGCAGCTGGTGCTGCAGAGCGATCTTCCTGCCGGGGCTCCGGCCTGGAGCTTCATGCCCGTAGAGATGATGGTGGTGGACGAAATGGGAGTCGGTGATGCGTTGCGCCCCGTGGCCGATGTGACTTCACTGCCCTTCAGCTTTGTCGACGCGGCTGAATCCATGAGATTTCCGGGTAAACTGATTGCGACCATTGAGGACATCGCCAAGGAGATTGAGGCCAAATCGGCGCAGCTGAAGGCCGAAGACCGACCCTACGACGATCGCCTGGGTGCCTACCTCGAAGTAGTGGAAATCCGGGGTGCGACGTTCAAGAAGCCGGACTTCTCCATTCCCAGCGTTATCGCCGCGGCGAAGGAGCTGTCAGCCAAGGCCGGTGGCCTGGAAGGGGAGATCTTCCCCTATCTCCTCAAGGCCGAAACGGCCATCGTCAACCATCAGCGCCCGACCTGGCCCGACTACCAGGACACGGTGGGCAAGGCCGTGACCTATGCCGTGGACAACACAACCCCAGCCCTGCTCTTCAAGCGGGTGGTGGATTCCCTCTACTACGCCGACTACAAGGAGAGCCGTCTGGTCAAGGGTACCGGCGCACTTGATACCGTTCCCACGGTCTATTTCACTGAGAAGTTCGTGGCTGACGAAGTGCTCGATACGACATACAAGCGGCCCATCCTGGTCTATGTCACTGACGATGGCACTGTGCGTTTCTACCCGCCGACGAACAAGACCAGCAAGGGCAAGATGACTGCCAAGCGCAGCCCTCGGACCCGGGACACCAAGTGGCCGGGTGGCTATCGCACTCAGGAAGACCCCCGGGTGCCGGACCCGCTCTGGAACCTCTTCATGGCGTACACGAGGGCCGGCAGCAAGAAGTTCGAGGAAGAGGTCGTGGGCATTGCCTCTGAGATGAAGAAGAAGTGGGACAACGGCAATGTGTTCTACATCATGGCTGAGGACAAAGCGCCATCGGGAGTTGTGGTGAAGGTGGCGGATCTGCTGGCCAATCTGCCCGGTTCCGACCCCATTGCGGCACTTGACAAAGCCTTCCCGGGCTATGCCTGTGGTGCTTCGAAGGTAGACGATACCTGGACGGCGACAGAGGGTTGTATTAACAGCATCGTCGTGCTCTTCCCCGACGTTGAGATTCCCTATCTGCCGGGCAAGAAGAAGGTTCAGGAAGTCGAGACCAAGGTTTACTGCGACAAGAAAGACATCGCCCAGAAGATTGCTGCCAAGAAGGGTGCAATCAAGTTCTGTTATGATCCTGAGCTCCAGAAGAACCCCAACCTGAAAGGCAAGGTGAGCTACGATTTCACCATTGGTTCTGCTGGCCGCATCACCCAGATCGCGGTGGGCAAGGATGGGCTCGGCAACAAGAACGTGGTCAACTGCGCCATGAAGATCATCAAGCAGATCAACTTCCGTCGCCCCATCGGCGGGGAGTGCGTGATTCGGTATCCCTATGTGTTTAGTCCGTAGGTAACGCCGGCTGGAGCAAAGGAAGAGGCCAGGACCAAGACAGCCGGATAATTGCAGGTTTGGGGTGGCGCGTTACTATGGATCGCGGAGGGATCTTTATGCGCGTGTGGGCGTGGAGTCTGATTGTGGCGTTGGTTGGGTTGGGGTGTGCCCCGGGCCCGCAACCGTCAGCGCGCATGGTGCTTCCCACCATTTGGGATCTTTCTAATGGGAAAGGCGAGTCGGAGGTCGCACGGGCAGAGGCGATTGCTGAGCCGGCTGTTGTGAGCTCTTTGGTGGCGCTCGTTGAGGCCTCTCCTGGACCAGCAGTGATTGAGGCGGGGAGGGCGGAGATCTCCCTTGAAGTGCCCGCCGGATCGGTGGCCGCGCAGTTGGCGGGAGGCAAGTCCGTGGAACTTGCCCCGCGGCTGGAAGCGCTCTATGCGGCCAACAACCACCAACCGCTCTTCCTTGACCCTCACTATGGTTCAGGACCGACTAACGTGATGCTGGGTTTCTTGCTGGCCCTCCATGAACTCGGTCTTGACCCCTTTGAGTATCACTTGTCGACGGCGCTGGAGTTGGTTGGCAAGGCCTGCCGAGTGCACTTTGCCGAGCCGGCGGAAGTGGTGGTTGAACTGGAAGCAAAGCTCCGCACCTACATTCCCGATGCTTTACCTCCGCTGGTCACCCTGGATTGTGAAGACGACTGGTGGCCCGGTGACGAAGCCGCGCGCAAGCTGGACATTACCCTGGCGCTGGCCTGGCTGCGGGTGGCCGATGTGCTGCGGGTGGACGGTGTGGTGGAGAGCTTCCCCGGGGCCGAGCATGCGGTCAAGACCCTGGTCGGCTGGTTGCCGCCGTCGGCGCGGTATTGGAGCCGAGTGGCGGCGCTGCGGGGATTCATGCCCCACTGGGCGCGGGGAACTTTCCCGGTGCTGGGCAAGTGGGGCGGACTCAAGCGGGGTGACTTTGGTCCTCGGGTGGCGCGCTTGAAGCGCCGCCTGGTGGTGGAAGGATACCTCGCTGAGGAGGCTGCTGCCGGACATTGGAAGACCTTCGACAACGCCACCAGAGTTGCCGTCATGGCCTACCGGGACGGCTACGGGCTGTCGGCCACCAGCAACGTAGATCGGGCAATGCTCGACCAGCTCTCCCTCGATGCCGAGACCTATGTCCAGCGGGTCTGGGCCTCCCTGCACCAGACCCTCATGGCCGGGCGAGAGCGGGAGGCGAACTACATCCTGGTGAACATTCCGGAGTTCAAGACCTACCTGGTGCAGGATGGTCTGGTGGTGGGCAGCTATCGCAGCGTGGTTGGTTTCCCCTACGAGGAGCCGGGCGGCCGGACCCCGGAGTTGAGCGCCCAGGTCGAGTACATAGACCTCAACCCCACCTGGACTCCAACGCCGTGGGTGGTGGAGAACGAGTTGAAGCGCAAGGCCCGCGCTGGTGGCTCCTACTACGCCGACAACGGTTTTGAGCAGCGGGGCGGCAAGCTGGTCCAGCGCCCCGGTCCTGAGAACACCCTGGGTCAGGTAGTCATCGGCTTTGACAACGAGAACAACATCTCGCTGCATGGCACTAACGAGCCGCAGCGCTTCAGTTACGCGGATCGAGCGCTCTCCCATGGCTGCGTGCGAGTCGAGAACATTGAGGACCTGGCGCAGCGGATCATGACCTGGTCAAAGCAGCTGCCGCAGCAGCCGTTGGCGACGATCTTCAGCCAGATCATTGAGCGGCGCATCGAGCTGTCCCGCACATTGCCCATCTACATCATCTACGATCCTGTTGCCGTCGTCTCTGGTGCGACGGTGGCCTTGACCCGAGATCCCTACAAGCTGCATCGGCGGCTGACTGGTGAGACCCGGCTCGATTCGCTCCTGAAGGTCGTGGCGATGGCGAGGCAGGGACGGCGTCTGGCAGCGCGCTAGCAGCGCAAGGCCTTAACAGAGAGCCGGGTCCTGTTTTTTTGCAAGGCAAGAAGTATTTAAGACTTTAGCGGAACTGAATGATACGACAGGACCCGTTGTTTGAATCGTACGGGGTCCTGGGGTTTGGTCAAAAAAGGTGACGTTTTCGGGAGTTCGTGGTGGCTCAGGTGGTCTTGTCGGCTGCTCCCACTACTTCCATGAAGCGAGCTTCGCTGATGATTTGGATCGCCGCTCCCTTCTCGTTGTAAGCCTCAGCCTTCTTGAGCTTGCTGCCTTTGGTGCCTTCGCCAAAGAGGGGTGAGCCCTCGTCCCCTACCACCAGCCAGGTCAAGTCGGTGGTAACGCCGGCAGGAGCATCACCGCCCCGCTTCGTCACCATCTCCTGAGCCTCCTTGCGCGAGAGGTTGCGGAGCTTGCCGGTGAAGACGAAGGACTGTCCCGCCAGAGGTCCGGCCGGGGCATCGGCCGTGGGTTCCAACAGGGTCACATACTCCAGCAGGCGGTCCATGAGCGGCCCGGCCCGGCGCAGGCCGTGCACGACCTGGTGGGCGATGCTGTAGCCGACGCCCTTCGCGCTAAGTACCAGGTCCTTCTCTGTTGCTTCTCTAATGGCATCGACACCTCCGAACTCGTCTGCCAGCAACTGAGCAGTTTGCAATCCCAGCCCCTCGATTCCCAGCGACACAAGAAGCGTAGCCAGAGTCATCGAGCGCGAATCACCAACAGCCTTCACCAATTTATCAGCGGACTTGTCTCCTAGGCCATCCAGAGAAGCCAACCGCGCCGGAGAAAGTCTGTAGAAGTCACTCGGATCCAACATGAGTTCAAGGCCAACGAGTTGTTTTACCAGGGCCCCGCCAAAGCCGTCCATGCCCGTGGCCTTAGCGAAGTGCTCCAGGCGAGCGGCAACCTGAGCGGGGCATGATGTGAAATCACTGCAATGGAGGGTGTCTGCCAGGCCATAGCAGAGATGCCGCCAAAGTCTGGCGAATTCATTGTTCGGGGATCTGGTCCACTTCACGTCAACCGAAGAGGGGAAACTGAAGTGACTCATGTCACCCGGGGCTTTTGGCAGGGATACTGAGAACATACCGCCGTTGCCCTCAGAGAGAGGAGACTCGGGCCCGTTTTCGTACCGCGAATTCGGACAGAGCAAGACTCGAAGTTGAACCGCATACTCATCACATACTCTAGCCGTCTCTTCGAGTTTCGCGGTGGATGCTGGCAGAGCGGGATCGTGTGCGAACAGGACGAACAACTCAGCTGTGTCTTCTCCCGTCCTTGGCAAGGACTCGAGCACTCTCCTGATTTCAGTTCGACCGTTCTCGTTGTTTTCGCCCCAGGTAAATAGGTCGAAGTATCGGTCGTCCACTGCGAGCACATCCGACTCAAGAGTTCTCTTACCCTTTGAGTTGGCCTGCGGCTGGTATCTTGCGATGAAATTCATGCGGTCCAGGAAATTCAGTTTGGCGCGCTTTTCTCGGGCCTCGATGGCGAGGCCGAGTTGTGTCTCAATTACGGCACGTAACTGTACATCGTCCGCCTGGCGCTCCAGCTTTGTGCCGATTACATAGAGTGCTGGGCATGACAGAGCGGTTTCTCCAGCGCAGGATGGGCATGAAGTGGGCGGCAAGACAAGCTCATTTCCATCGTGAAAGCTACGCTCAATCTTGGGGATGACTCCACCGCGTCGGGAAACCTCTACCCTATCGCCAATTCTCAATCCACCGAGGTACTTGGTGCCGTCCGGTGATTCGGTCTTCATGACATATGACACATGATGGAGAGAACTTCTCTCGACACTTGCGCCTGACAAGAAGATTGGGTCCACAATGGCGACAGGCGTAATTGTGCCGGTCCGGGAAAGGTTCCACTCTACGTTCTTCAGTCGAGTAGTCCCGGAGTCTCCCAGGAACTTATACGCGATTGCAAAACGAGGATGGTGGGCAGTCTCTCCAAGTAGCCGATGGAGTCGAACATTGTTGAGCTTAATGACTATCCCGTCAGCGTCAAATCCCCATGATGCTCTCTCGCTGACTGCGCATTCGTACAGAGTTGGAACGTCTCCGACGGTGGCAATAGTCGCTGAAACAGGGGTGAATCCGAGCTTGCGAAGAAGCTCCAACTTGTGCTGTTCCGTTTCGAGTGGGAACTCAGCTAAGATATCGTATGCCATGAATGAAAGGTCTAGCACTTGAGACCGACCGCTGTCCTTCTGCTTCAAGCTACCCGCAGTGAGATTGCGAGCGTTTGGGAAGCGGCCCTGATACTTCGTTCGGAATACAGTGTCCGCCATGAAGACCTCTCCACGCACCTCTATTGGTCCAGAGGAGACTTTGAGAGGCACGCCCGCAACCAGTCTGATGTTGGCAGTAATGTCTTCACCCGTCTTGCCATCGCCTCGGGTAGCTGCCGTGGACAAGTTCCCGTCGGCGTCGTATTGAATACTTGCGGCAACTCCGTCAGCCTTCGGAGTGACAGCTACCGTGAGGTTTCTCGCAGCACTCTGATACTGCGCGTGGATCATTGTTTGAAGTTGTTCGATTTCATGGGTCAGCGTTTCAACGATGCCAGGGCGAGAAATCCTCGCTTTCACTCTTTCATCAACGAGGCTTCTCCGCCGTGCCTCAAGCTCCATTGCGTGGAACTGGGCATATTGCTGCATGCCATCGCTAGTCCGGTCGAGAGATACTTCCTTGCGAATCGTCGTAGCTACTCCTCCGTCTATCCATGCCATGAACTCGTCGTCAGTGTAGCATTTGTCCAAAGACAGCATCGCTGCGGAGTGCGTTACTTTTGCAGCTGAGGACCACGTACTCGGGTCACTCGCGCCGAGAGCCTGCAATACCGGCGAATCGGGCCGAACAACTCGCAAGCGCTCGACTAGTTGGTCGAATTCTTCGTCCGAAATCACTGGCTTGTTCAAGGCCCAGTACTGGTGATTATGGAATTCAACAAGCTTCTCCAATCCTTCGACGCCAGCGCTCTCGCTGTCCGACGGACCGGGAGTGCTATCGAGTTCTGGGTCAGGTATTGGTTTGTGTTTCACTTGGACATTGATGGCGCTGCCAAGCCGAGATTCAGGGGTCACCGCCAACCATGAAAGGAATTCCTCTCCGGCCATCAATGGGATGTTAGAGCGAACTGCGTCCTCGATCTTCCTCTCCGTCGGCTTGTCGCCCACAACAAGGAACTCAATGTCGCCACGAACCTCTGGCACGTACCGATAGCCACCTCTTTCCAGCGTAGGCACAACGGCTCTTCTAGGAATTCCAGGCAGTCGTCCAGTGATGCAAACTGGTGTGCCGGGACGTCGCCTGGGTGCAGTCCCGGAGAATGGCAATCCGCCTGATACCCTTCTCGTTGCTGCCGGCGGATGATGAGAAAGTTGTGCTGATTCGAATGCCCTGGCTGATGTGTACGCTGAAGTGTTTCTATCGTGAATCCTCATGAGGTCGGCGACCGTGGCTCCCTCCAGAGAGAGGTGGCGAACAAGGTCGTGATAGACCACTGCAGTGACGCTGGCATCTGCCAGGGCACGATGCAGATTGTCTTGCTTGACTCCCAGAAGCCCGGCCAGACGAGCCAACGAAATACGCCCGAATCCCGCTGAACTGGCTAACCTTGCGGCGTCAAGGACGACAAAGTCCCCAAGCGTCAGGCCGGCGAGTATGTGCTCATGGGCGATGAAGCGGGCATCAAATGGGCTGTTGTAGCCCATCATAACGTCGCACCGTGAGATAATTGACCACGCCTCCGCAAAGCCCTCCGCAAACGGAGGCGCACCAACAATGTCAGAGTCGCGAATGCCATGGACGCTGGTGGCATCGCTGGGAATCTGACGGTGCGGGTCGACCAACGTATTGAAGGTCTCAAGCACTTCTCCCCTCGAAACCCTGGCAACGCCGATCTCTATGATCCGATGCCATTTGAACCCCGAACGTGACTCACGATCCTTTAGTGGAAGGCCGGTCGTTTCGACGTCGATGAAGGCGAGAGATATCTCCGACAGAGGGCGAGCGAGGAGTTCCTGAGACATCGGGCTTTCCTGATGGACCTGCATGACTTCCCAACCCCCCAGCTTGAGCATTTGCAAAGCGCCTTGGATGATTATCGCGACGTTCTTGTCCGCATGCAAGCTGCGATTGGTACGGTGCCAAGCATGCGACAAATCCTCCCATATTGGTGCCTAGCTGTGCACGCGAAATGGACTGACAGCGCGCTAGTTGAGGCCCTGGCGGCGACTGAAAGACGGCACCAGCCTGACGGCGAATGCTGCTCAGATAAGCTCATCATGGCCCCTCCTCGCCTTAGAACGGCGGGGACGAGGTT